>CAYPXQ010000078.1:0-16583 GCA_964414685.1 uncultured Actinomycetota bacterium | reverse complement strand
TGCCATTTTGCAGCTGTACCTCTCGCCTCCTCCGGCTGTGGATAGATATCTGTCATAGATGGCTATTTTTTTCATAGTCAAGAATGCTACCACGATACGGGATTATTTAAAATCCCTGAACCATTGCCTTATCTGCCTGTCTTTTATCTTCCTGGAGGACCTTATGGATGCTCTTCTGGGCAAAAATGCAGGAAGAAGACAGAAAAGCCTGAAAAATATCCTGAACCTTATACCTATATCTATCCTTTTGGTCCGGTCTCCCCTTAAAAGCCGGGCCAGGTGATAAACACTATGAATGGCCATTGCCGCAGTAAATGCTGCCAGGCATCTTAATACCAGTGCCGGCCAGCCGCATTTAAAGATCATGAGCAGCCGGTTTCGCAGGACATTATAGGTAAAATCATAGGACCATTCCTGACCGGACCCGCAGTGGTGATGCCTGACCAGGGCATTTGGCGTGAAGAAGTGTTTCCACCCCTTAAGCCTGGCCCGCCAGAAAAGGTCGATATCCTCATAATAGGTAAAAAAAACCTGGTCAAAATACCCGGCATCCTCCAGCATCTTCCTGTCCGCCATAAAGCTGCTGCCGCTCAGGGCGAATACCTCTTCCACCCTGCGGTACTGGCCGTCATCAAAATCCATAAAACCGCGGTCCCTGCTGTAAAGAGAGCGGTTGATCTTGACGCCGCAGCTGTTTATTATGTCCCTTTTGTGGATATACATCTCCGGCTGGATCCTGAGCATTATTTTCCTGGTCCTTTTCCCCAGCCTTATATTCCCTATTATCTCTTCCCCGATAACCGCCTTTAAGTGATTGGGAGACATCCGGGATGATAGCCTGAGCTCCACATAGGTGGGTTTTTCCAGGTCATAGATGGGTAGAGCCACAGCCGCGTTACCCTGGCTCCATCTCCATACCCTTCCCCTGTCATCAGTCTCGGGAGGATGGAAACCGTCCATATATTTTATCACGGAGGACTCCCATTTGCTGCCGGAAGCGCTGCTCTTTACCCTGGCGTCAAGTATTTTTATCCCCAGCCGCCTGGCAGGTGTTCTTTTGTCCCCGTCCTGCCGGCTGTTTATGCTGCCGGAAAGAAGCTGCAGGGAGATATAGGGCCAGAAAAAGACTACTTTAGGCCCCACCGCCCCTATTTTTGCATCGTCAGATGATCTTTTAAAAATAGAAAGCATCTCACACAGCCAGTCAGGATCAGCAATGCAGTCATTGTTTATAAGGGCGATATATCTGCCCCGGGCCCTTTTAAAACCTTCATTATTACCCCCGGCATAGCCCAGGTTCTTTTCCAGCCTGACTATTTCTACCTCCGGGAATTTCCTTTTTACATAATCTGCAGATCCGTCAGTGCTGGCATTATCCACCATTATGATCTGCAGCCTGTCCCGGGGGTAGTTCTGGGCCATAAGGGATGAAAAAAGGTCTGAAAGGTATTTTTTACCATTCCAGTTTACTGTTATAACCGATATTAAGGGATCGTCTTCTTGCGGCAATTATTACCTCGCTTTTGATGTATCCTAACCTCTTGATAAGACTACTACGCCGGCAGTTATGATAAAAGCTCCTACCCAGCGGACCGGATTTACATCTTCCCTGAGAATGAATTTTGACAATACCAGGACCAGCACATAAGTAAGGCCGATAAACGGATAAGCAAAACTAAGGTCTACGGTTGAAAGGACTATCATCCATATGGAAGCAGATATGACATAAAGCAGAAGGCCGGCAATTACCATCGGGGTTTTGATAGCACCGGAAAAGAATCCTCCCACAGCGCTTAAACTGCCGAAATCGCTGATGCCTATCCTGTTTATGCCGATCTTTAGCATCAGCTGGCCCGCTACCGCAATGGAAATACTTAATAAGATCAGTAAGACTGAACATAAAAGGCTCAACTTTTTTTTCTCCCCTGCCATATTATTAATTAACTCTTATATCAGATTTATAGACTTTATGCTACTTTTTCCGGGCCAGGTAATATTTGTGGGTTATGGAAAGACCAAGTATCCTGTCAATATTCTCCATATCCCTCAGGAGTACTTTCAGGTTCTGGTCTATTCTTTCGCCTGTTATCCTGGATCCTTTCTTTGCGGGCAGATCATCCAGCAGCTGTTTGAGGCTGCCTATATCATAACCCAGTCCCTTTATCTCCTGGTACAGGGTCCTGAAGATATTGAAATATATGAGTATCATCCTTTCCCTGTTTTTGCGGTTAAGCTCATTTATCTCCCGGTTTATCTGCAGGTGGATATTATTGCTGAGATTCATCATGGACTGGTTATAGCTTTTCCTCATATTCTCGAAATACATGCTGGTAAGCAGGTAGATATATCTTTTGAGCCTCCCCTTTACCGATCTGTCAGCCGAAGACTCTTCCGATTCAAGGATATCGAACCGGCTCAAAAGCTCAAGTTCCTCAAATCTGCTGCGGTCCATCCCGATCTCGAAAAGCTCAAACAGCTCGTTTTTACCATATACCTGCCCCATTTCCTGGTCTCCCAGTATACTTTCCGCCTGTTCTATACTGTCCCAGTCCCCCTGTTCGATTATGCTGAAACCGTAGCCCTTGAGTATATATTCCATGGTAAAGTCATCTATCCTTATCCCGGTCCTGTCCCTGGCTTTCCCCCGTCCCAGGAGCTGGACAAGTCCCCTGTTTTCGGGAAGGGAGATAAAGAGGAGGCCGCCTTTTTTTAGTTTTTCCCCCAGCACATTGACCAGGTCATAGAAAAACTTCGGCTCTATATCCTGGTAGGCATTGGATATTATCATGCCGTCAAACTTGGTCCGCTGGGTTATGCCTGCCTTAAGTCTTCCTATCTCGTCCAGGTCCTGACCGGTCCTGTCTTTCTGCTTCTGGCTGTCCAGGTCCAGGAAAAATACCTTGCCCACTTCCCCGTCGGCAACAAGATCCTTATCAGACAGTTTATCCCGGGTGACCATAAGTATATTGGTGCAGCCCTCGAATCTTTCCTTTATCATATTCTTCAGACGGCTGTTCTGGTATTCCACCAGCTGGTAGATCTTCTTCTTGTCCACAGCATACCGGGGATCCCTGCAGTATCTTACCAGGGGTCTGGTCACATTTTCCCAGAAGAACCTGGTCCTTATCTTTTTGATATTCTTCCTGAATATATCCTGCAGGCTTTTATTATCCAATATGCTTTCCATGACCCTGGCCAGCTGGGTGGTGTCCTCATACTTTACCACTTCCCCGATATTTTCTTCTTTGACCATCTTGGCTATGGAATCGCCTTCCGTGGTTATGACCGGAAGGCCTGCCCATATATAATCCAGGACCCGGGTGCGGAATGAGAACTCTGTCTCTATCCTTTCCTGGTGTATGGAAAGGCCGGCATCTGCTTCCAGAAGCAGCGTCTGTCTCATATCATAGGGGGTCCATTCATTGAAGAATACCTTGTCATTATACAATCCCAGCTCTTTTGAAAGCTTTATGGCATCCAGGCATTTTTTCATCTCGGGAAGCTTGGGATCCGGGTGCTTGATCCCCATAAAAAGCAGCTTGAGGTCATTCCGGTCCCGGGCAGTCTCCCATAATGCCTTTATGGTGGTTATGGGGTCCAGCCAGTTCCATATGCCGCCGCCCCACAGGAGTATCTTGTCACCTTCCCTTATATTGGGGATAATGCTGGAAATAGATGCGCCAGACCTTTTAGGAGGTTCTGACGGTATCCCGAAGGGGACTACATCTATAAGGGCACGCAGCGTATTATCAGCATCATAGCTGTAGGGATTGACCCTTCCCATGGCGCCCAGCATGCCAAGCCAGTAATCCCTCTGTTTTTCGGAAGCGCATATAAAGTAATCCCCTATAGCCAGCTGCAGCTTTATTATATGGTTATTGCTCCGGTCGATCCTGAGCCTTTCGGCAATGCTGCTTTCCCTGTACATCTCCAGGCTCTCCAGGTTGAATGGATTATACAGGTCCACGATTATCTTGCCCGGGAAATTCTTAAGGAAAGGAAAATAGTAAAGGATATGCCCCTGTATGATCAACACATCGGCATTCTCCATATTCTTTGCCAGGCTGTTGTAGTTTTTTATATTATAGTGCCTTAGCCTCACCCCTTCCGCATCGATATCCACCCTATTGGGGGTATGCAGCGTTACATCCATATATTTTGAAAGGACCCTGGCGAATTCATAGAACCTTATGCCCGGCCCTGCCATCTTCCTGCCCACGATATCATAACTGATTATGGATATCCTGGTCTTTGATTTCTTTTTTGAAGAATCCAATACCATTTCCCTCTCCCGGTGATTATTTTTTGATTATAATGATCAAATAAAGACCATCATTCATTTTAACTCTATTCTGTTCAATATAAAATGATTTTTTATCCTGAGTCCCAGGTTGAATAATAAAAAGACCGAATTCATGAAGTAGGCATATAAAAGAGGAGCTGCCTGGTCCCTGGTGGCGCCCTTCCTGAACCATCTGATCTCTGCGGGGAGGAAGATGCGAATAAGCTCCAGGATGTCCATATTGAGGAGGACGCACCTCAGCCTGTTCTTGTGGTAGTGGCGGTAGAACCTCTGGCTGAAACTTTTTACAGATGCCCCCTCAAAATGCCTGCATATGGCTGACTGGTTGGCAGCTACCCTCCAGCCGGCTTCCCTGAGCCTGAGGCAGTAGTCCAGCTCTTCAAAATATACGGGGCGGTAACCCCGGTCAAAGCCTCCCGATCGGCAGAATAAATGGTATCTGGTGGCAAAGAAAGCACCTGTGACATAATCTGACTCTATCAATCCTGCGCCTGTTGAACTTATGTCGAACTTCTCCCCCGATCCTTCATGGCTGGTGATAAAATTGCCGGTTATCCTTCCAGCCCGGTGCTGTATGATATCCCGGTCATATTCCAGGATAAGCCCCCCGCAGGCTCCAATGTCAGACCCTCCCTCCTGTAGCCTGATACGGAATGTGGAAACCAGTTTTTCCAGGGCATCAGGGAAAAGCCGGATATCAGGGTTTAGAAGGATAAGATATTCGAATGGATCCATTTCCCATCTGGGGGCAAGGTCCAGGGCTGCATGGTTTACCGCCCGGGAAAAACCCATATTCTTCCTCAGGCGCACCAGCCGGAAATTATCATTATCAAGCCCGGCAGACTGGTTCCGGAACTGCCTTATCCTGGAAAGGGTCCCGTCCGACGAATTATTGTCTACCACTATAAGCTTCCAGTCCCTGTATGTCTGGTCTGTTACAGATCTGAGGCAGTCTTCTATAAAGTCCCGGCTGTTGTAGGTGACTATTATTATAAGGCTTCTATTATGCATCCGGCCCCCTGTCCTGCCTTCTACTTAACATCCTTAATGCTTTTTTAAGGTAGCCGTATATCCTGTATGGCAGGCGCCTTTTTACCAATATCTTCAGTTCTTCTATCTGGATATCCCTTTCGGCTATCATCTTCTCCTGGTCCTCTGATATACCCTGCAGGCTGCCAAGAGCTTCCTGCATCCGGGAAAAAAGCACCTTTTCCCTGCCATAGTCGGGAGCCGTAACCGGTTCCTGCACCCATTCCCGCAGTGACTCCGTAGTCCGCCCAAAGCTGAAATTCTCCCTGCCCCATCTGCTGCCTGCCTCTGCGGTTTTCCTTGCTTTTGCCCGGTCCGAGGAAAGCATCAGGATCTTATGGGCCAGGTCCTCTGGGTCTCCCGGCCGGAAAACAAATCCGGCTCCGGCGGCAGCCATCTGTTCCGTAAGCTCGCATACATCCGAGGACAGGACGCAGAGCCCGGCCCTGAACCAGTCCATTATCCTGTTTTTGCTGCCCAGCCTTACTTCATATATATCCCTGTCTATGTTTATCCCTATGTCAGCCTCCAGATAATGGCCGGGAACATCGCTTCCCGGTATCCATCCCTTCATTATGAAACGGTCCCCAAACCTGCCTGACCGGATAAGGGAAAGGAAATGGGGATAAGTCTTGCGGTCCTGCTCCGGTATCTCCCCACCGGTGGATACGAATCTTATGGAATCATCCTTTTCCATGGCCATTGTAAGTCCCTTATAAAGGGTATCCACATCAGTCCATGTATTATACCCTCCCGACCACAGGACGATGAAATCTTTATTGGTTATCCCGTTTTTGCCTCTTATGACTGTGCCGGCATGGCTGAATTTTTCTACAGGCATACCGCAGGGTATGCCCCTGGTAAAACGGTAGCCCGAGGTATGCCGGTTCAGTCTTCCAGCCGCTCCCAGCTCGCCGATGGTGGCATATTCCTGCCTTGCAGAAACACAGGAGAAAATATCTGCTTCCCTGAGTATCTTGTATTCGCTGTTCCAGTAGTGGAAAAGGGGGGAATCATCACCGTCTATGAATGCCCGGGCCTGGGCCTCGGCCATAACATGCCCGAAAAGGTCGGCCCATAAGGGAATGATTGCAGGATTATCCTTTTTGCCGGAAAGCGCCCGTCTGAGTCCGGATGCCATATATGAGGGATAAAAAGTGCAGCCCACCAGGCAGTCCGGCTGGAAATCCGCAGCTATGTCCGCCAGCAGGTCCTTATCCTCAAAATCCCTTTTATCCAGTATATGATACTGGAAGCCGTATTTGCCGGTACTGAAATCCTCATAATGCACGCTTTCAAAGCCTTCCGGATAGGCTGAGGGGATGGCATATCCGGCAATGCAAAGCCTGTGGCCGTCCTGCATCAGGGGCCTGGCAAACTGCCAGGTCCTGATACCGGTACCGTAAACCTTTATATCATTCTCAAAGGGCATGGGGCTCATGCCCAGTATCATTATTCTCTTTTCCTTCATCCGGCATTATAAGGTTTTTATTGTCTGGCCCTATTATATCAGTTATTCATACAATCTTAAGCCAAAAAATGGATCCGTTTTTAACTCTTTTTCTGCCCGGTATTTTAATTCTGTTTGTATAAAAAAGTTTTTTATACTACTATGATAAAAATGGAAGATTTAATAGTTTTTTAAAATTATTATATGAGAGTTATCTTAATATTGTTTTTAATCCTGTTTGTGATAGTTTCCTCTCTTTTTCTCACCACTTTTATCAGCAAGATGACCGGCGCTCCTTCTGATATGGAGCTGGCTGCGGAAGCTCCCCCGGAAGAAGAAAGCATATCCATCATATCTGACAATAAGCCGGATACTGCCCCCGGGATGGAAGCCCTGGAAGAGCCCCGGGCAGATGAAGCCGGTTTTCAGTCCCCAGATACTGTTACGGAAAGTACGGCAGAAGATGATGCCCGGGAGGAAGAAGAGGTCTTTCTGCAGGAAACAGGGGAACCTGAAGCTGAAGATGCAAAAACATTGGGCGCAACAGGAGAAGAACCGGAGCAGGATACTATAAGGATATACCTTGACGGGGATATGGAAAACGGCATATACCTGGGTGCTGCCTCATATGGGACCGCGTCTTCCCTGGCGGCAGAACTATATGGTCCTGACCTGGCAGATACCGGGTTCAGTTTCAGATGGAAGGACACAGGCCTGGACCTGGAGCCGGGTTCCACCCATTTTGTGTATATTTATTACTATAATACTGAAAACGGCTGGGACTACCTGAGGCAGGAGATAAATATCACGGGCCCCAGGCCGGGAAATGCTGATATAAAGATATTTATTGACGAACCCGGTGAAAAGAAAGCGATCGAGAGCCTGCAGAGGATACGGGGCTGGGCCCTTGATTCAACCGCCTCCGGCAGTACCGGGATAAGCGGGGTAAGGGTGTTTTTAAACGGGCCCCTGGGATTCGGCGTGGAACTGGGTGAAGCGGATTACGGCATCCCCCGTTCCGGAGTGGTCGATTTTTACGAAAACCAGGATTTCCTTTACAGCGGATACAATATGGACCTTGATGACCCGGGGCTGGAGCCGGGGACAAAGCACACCCTTTTTATATATGCTGAAGGCCAGTCAGGCTCTTATAATTTCGAGAAGACTGATGTATATATGTCAGGAGAAAGACAGGAAAAAGCAGTCATAGAAGCTTCGGTCGATATCCAGGCGCTGGTATCCCATGATACCCTCATAATCGAGGGGTATGCCGTCAGCAGGGATCAGGTCCGGGAGTTCCTTCAGAAACAGCAGCAGGAAGGCAGCACCGAGGAGGCCGCAGGCACCAGCCAGGCTTCAGACTCTGCCGGCAGCCAGGATAGTTATGGCGTCAGGAAAATAGTATTCAATTCAAACCGCGACGGCAATTGTAATATATACAGCATAGATCTTGACGGCTCCGGATTGCAAAGGCTGACTGACAGCCAGGGAGATGACCTCTACCCCGAAGTCTCTCCTGACGGGAAAAAGATCGCCTATACTGCCGATATAGGAGGCGTCTGGCAGATAATGATAATGGACTGGGACGGCAGCGGCAAACGGCAGCTCACCAATAACAGCTACAGGTCCGCCTATCCTTCCTGGTCGCATGATATGAAATATATATTCTTCGAAGCATACCTTGACGGAGACTGGGAGATTTTCCGTATAAATACAGACGGATCCGGCCAGAAAAGGCTGACCCATAACAGCGGAGGCCATGACTGGCATCCCAGCGCCCATCCATTCGATTCCAAGGTCATATTCGAATCCGGTATGCCGGGCCATGACGATATATATATCATGAACAGCGACGGTTCCGCCGTATCCAGGGTATTCTCCCGTCATGAGAGGAGAAGGACCCCTGACATGTCCCCCGACTCCACCAGGCTTACATATACCAGGTATTTCGGAAATAACAGTGAAGTATACTATGCCGATATAAGGGACCAGGATGAGATAAGGATAACTACCAACGGCGACTGGGACGGCCATCCCATGTTCTCTCCTGACGGTAAGCTCATAGTCTATGAACAGAGGTCGGGCGGCAAAGAGGATATTATCATTTATGACATACAGACCGGGCAAAAGACAAATATCACCAATTCCGGCCATAAAGACAGTGACGGATGCTTCATGTACCAGGATTGATGCAGGCCTTGCCAGCCCCGGATGGGTAATCTGCTAAATAATCGACTTATTGACATATATCCGTATAATATCTGACAGAGAAGCTAAATATATTTTTTTTAACAGGGGACAGGCGGCATGACCGGATTAAACTTCAGGGCAAGCATCATAAGCGGATCAGTTTTATCTGCGGCTTCGCTGCTTTTTTTCTTTTTTTCAGGTTTTACCTTTTTCCTTTCCTTCCTGATAGCTGCAGTGCTGGTTTTCAGCATGTACATCACAACTGTGAATGCATATAAATATATATACAGTAGGCAGCAAGCGAAAGCCCTGCAGCTGGCTGTCTATGTTTTTTACGGCAAGCTTTTTTTCCTGGGGATCATGCTTTTTGTAGTTATAAAGTTCACCCCTGTTGATATTGCGGCATTCTTAATATTTTTTGCTATTTTGTTTATAATATTCCTGGGTCTGGAAATAATTTTGTTATACAGAGGACGGATATTTAAAAAATAGGCAGGACGGTATAGATGCAGGAGAGGACTTTGGAGGTTTTGGATTTTTTCAGGCTGGAAGTCCTTGTGCCAATAAAAGTATTTGGCATAGACATCTCGATCACAAACCTGGTTGTCTCTATGGCCGGAGGCAGCTTTCTTTTCTTTATGCTATTTTATTTTCTGGCCATAAAGCCTAAGACCCGCCCCTCAAAAAGGCAGACGGTTGTAGAATTTTTTATATATTTTGTAAAAAATCACCTTGTATATAATATGATGGGCAAAAAAGCGGGAGAAAAATGGTGGCCCTTTATTGCAGGCATTTTCTTATTTGTCCTTTCCAACAATCTGATCGGTCTGGTACCCGGCGCTTATGTTCCCACGGCAAACCCTATATTGCCGTTGATGCTTGCAGTTTTTGTATTTATTGTGGTACAGGTCACCAATATTACTACACACCGGTGGGGTTATTTCAGGACTTACGCACCTTCAGCGGTCCCGTCCTGGATGTATGTGATAGTTGTGCCAGTTGAGATCATAAGCACGATAGCGAAACCCTTTTCCATGTTTTTAAGGCTTTTTGCAAACATGCTTGCCGGCCATGTCATTATATTTGTTAGCCTGGCGCTGATCATATATTTTAAAAGCTATTACATAGCCGCCGTATCGATCCCGTTTGCAGAGGTGATGAACCTGTTTGAAATATTTACTGGAGCAATACAGGCATATATTTTTGCCATATTGTCTTCAATGTATATAAATGAAGCAATCAGTAAAAAGCATTGACTAAGGAAGGACTAAATAAATGGATACTCAGACAGCCGCAGTATTAGCAGCAGGATTTGCCATAGGGATAGGGGCGATCGGGCCGGCACTTGCAATCGGAAATCTTGTCGGCAAGGCGCTGGACGGAATAGCAAGACAACCGGAAGCCGCGAACCAGATACAGACAGCAATGTTTATCGGGATCGCATTTGCGGAAGCTATCGCTCTTTATGCGCTGGTCATTGCTTTTTTGTTGATCTTTGTAATATAAGTTTAAATATTTTAAAAAGGGCGGCATAGATTGGATCAGGTTTTAAGCATATTAAACCCCATGACCAGCACCATCTTCTGGTCAATAATCGTTTTTGGGATACTGGCATTTGTGCTGTGGAAATTTGCTCTCAAGCCCGTAGATGATGCTGTCAGCAAAAGGCAAGAGGAGATAAAACAGAATATAGATGATGCAGAAAAGAAAAAACAGGAAGCTCAGGAGATCCTGCTAAAGCAAAAAGAAGAGATCGATAAAGCATTAGAGAAGGCAAGAAAAGTAATAGAAGACAGCAAAGCAGAAGCAGAGACCATAAAAAGGGATATTGAAAAGAAAGCAAAAGCCGACTCCAGGCAAATGCTGGAAGAAGCAAGAAAAGAAATTGAAAGGGAAAAAGAAAAATCCCTTGAAGAGATCAGGGACCGGATCATTGAGCTTTCATTCAGCACCGCTGAAAATCTGATCTCCAAAAGTATTTCGAAAAAAGACCATAAAAAGATCATAGAGGATAGCTTAAAAGAGGTAGAAAAGATTTAGATGGCAAATAAGAATGACAAAAGGATCGAATACCTTGCAAGGTCCTTCCTTTATATAGGGCTGGCAGAAAATTCAATTGAAAAGCTTGAAAAGGAATTGTTGCACCTGAAAAATATTATGGACAGGGATCCAGTCTTGAAGGGATCTTTGGCTGATGAAAGCATCGGCCTTGACATGAGGGTCAGCAGCCTGCTGGAAGCTCTGGGGAATAAGGTTTCGGCTGCAATGAAGGCGGCAGCATCTACCCTTATAGTCCTGGACTTATTTGACCATATGGAGGACATCTGCAATAAATATGCCGGGCTTATAAATGATCTGAGAAAACAGGTAGATGTCGAAGTCATAAGCGCCGTTAAACTTGATAAAAAGACCATCGAGATGATCAAGGATAAAGTGGACAAAAAAACTAACCTGGATTCAAGGATAAACAATATTATAGATGGATCGATATTGGGCGGGATAATCATACAGGTCAATGACAGCCTTATCGATCTAAGCATAAAGGGAAAAATGGAAGCCATGAAAGAAAATTTAAAATCCAGAGACCTGCGGGGGGAGGACTTTGTCTCTTAGCATAAAACCTGAGAAAATAGCAGACATAATCAGCCAGAATCTGGAAAAGTATAAGAAAGAATCAAGAATAGAGGAAGTAGGGAGGGTGCTGGAAGCTGGCGACGGTATCGTGCGTATCGGAGGTCTGTCTAAAGCTATGTCTGGAGAGATGTTAAAGCTTCCCAACGGCATAAACTGCCTGGCTCTGAACCTGGAAGAAGACGAAATAGGAGGGATCATCCTGGGTGAACGCAGGAATATCCAGGAAGGCGACATGGTGAGGCGGACAGGCAATGTATTAAGAGTTCCTGTAGGAGAAGAGCTTGCCGGAAGAATAGTGGACCCGCTTGGCAGGCCCCTGGACGATAAAGGTCCGATAAAGGCAAAAGAATACAGGCCTATAGAATTTAAGGCCCCGGAAGCTGTAGAAAGACAGCCGGTTCAGGAACCGCTGCAAACCGGCATAAAGGCAATTGATTCCATGGTCCCCATCGGCAGGGGCCAGCGGGAGCTTATAGTAAGCGACAGGAGAATCGGCAAGACAGCGATCCTGTTAGACACTATAATGAACCAGAAGGGCAAAGATATATACTGCGTCCTGGTAATAATCGGCCAGAAAACATCATTAACTGCAAGGATTGCAGACAAGCTGGAAGAAACCGGCTCCATGGCGCATACGACATTAGTTGTGGCATCTGCCAGGTATCCGGCTGCCCTGCAGTACATCGCCCCTTATACTGGCTGCGCCATGGGGGAGCACTTCATGTATAATGGAAAGCATGCCCTGGTTATGTATGACGACCTCTCAAAACATGCGGTAAGCTACAGGGAGATATCACTATTGCTCAGAAGGCCCCCCGGAAGAGAAGCATACCCCGGGGATATTTTTTATATACATTCAAGGCTCCTTGAGCGCTCTGCCAAACTTTCAAAAAAATCAATGGGGGGCTCCCTGACCGCCATACCCATAGTGGAAGTAAAAGGAGGAGACATATCAAGCTATATACCGACCAATCTGATCTCGATGACAGATGGCCAGATATACCTGGACATGGATCTCTTTAATGCAGGCATAAGGCCCGCAGTGAATGCCGGTATGTCAGTATCAAGGGTCGGGGGCAATGCCCAGATACCGGCAATGAAAAAAGTATCCGGGATGCTGAGGCTTGACCTTTCAAGATACCGCGAGGTTGAGACTTTTGCACGGTTTGGCACAGATCTTGACAGGGAGACAAAAAAACAGGTGAAAAGAGGAGAAAGGATACAGGAAATATTAAAACAGGATCAATACAGGCCGATAGCAGTCGAAGACCAGGTTTTAATAATTTTTGCCCTGACCCATGGTTTTTTGGATGATATCCCCATCAGCGGAATAAAGGATTTTGAAAAGGGATTTATCTCATACATGCATAGATCACAAAAAAAAATATTAGATAAGCTCTCAGAGAAAAAAGATCTGGATGAAGAGCTTCACCGGGATCTGGAAGACGCTATAAAGGATTTCAAGTCCGGCATTGAGACAGGAGCGGAAGAATAAGTGGTAAAGGCCAGAGAAATAAGGAAAAGGATAGATGGCGTAAAGGACACCCAGAAGATCACTAAAGCCATGCAGATGATAGCTTCTTCCAGGATAAATAAAGCACAGCAAAGAATAGAGGAGGCAAGGCCTTTTATAGAGAAGGTCGAGGATTTCACTTATAATCTTGGTTTCTGCAGGGAAGTGATGGACGACAGGCTGGTGGCAGAAAGGAAGGATAAAAAGGCTGTCATAGTCCTTGGAATAACTGCTGACAGGGGCCTCTGCGGCGCATATAATTCCAATATATTTAAACTGATGAAAAGCCAGATAAAAAAATACAGGGATCAGGGCCTGGAGGTCTTCATCGATATCATCGGCACCAGGGGAAAAAACCATTTCCAGCATTCGGGTTATGAGCTTATGAAAGTATATGAGAATCTGTCAGAATGGCCAAGGTTTATTGATGCCACAAAGATCTCAAGAGACCTGATATCAAGATATGTGGTGGGCGATGCCGATAAAGTAATAATATGTTACACAAAATACATCAACCCGGCAAAGCAGGACCCCAGGGCCATGCAGCTTCTCCCCATACCTATAAAAAAACACGTAGAAGAAAAAATAATGATAGAGGAGGAAGGTGACCGGAGACCCATGGTGTGCAGATACCTTCCCGATTTTTATTATGAGCCATCCCTTGAGGAAATCGTACAGTCTGTAGTACCGGAATATATTTTTACCAGGATATATGGCGCATTGCTGGAATCTACCGCAAGCGAGACCGGGGCAAGGGCAACTGCAATGCGCAAGGCAAGCGATAATTCAGAAGAGCTTATCAAAGTTTTAACAAAAGCATACCATAATCTGAGACAACATGAGATCACTACCGAGATAATAGAAGTGGTATCGGGGGCTGAGACTTATGGCTGATACAGGGAGATCCGATCTTATGGATGACAGAAATGATAAAGGGATAATAATCAGCATCAGGGGAGCGGTTCTGGATGTTGAATTTTCCAGAGGAAATATTCCCAGGATCTATACAGCCCTGGAGATCGATAAGCCTTCAGAAAATTTAAGCATGGAAGACGGTTCCGGCAGCAGCCCCCGGGACCAAAAAATAATTGCGGAAGTACAGCAGTCTATTGGGAACAACAGGGTAAGGGCTGTGGCCATGTCTTCCACTGACGGGCTATCGAGGGGGATGGAGGCCAGGAACACGGGCAAGCCTATTGAAGTTCCCGTGGGAAGTGAGACTCTTGGCAGGATCTTCAATGTCCTGGGCCAAACAAAAGACCTGATTGAAAAAGAGGTAAAATCAAATAAAAAACTATCGATACACAGGGATTCTCCGGAGCTTGAAGACATAGATACAAAAACAGAGCTTTTCGAGACCGGAGTCAAAGTAATAGATTTTCTATGCCCCTTCGTCAAGGGCGGGAAAATCGGGATGTTCGGAGGTGCAGGGGTCGGTAAAACTGTGATAATCATGGAGCTGATACATAATATCGCTATTGAACACAAAGGACTTTCGGTTTTCGCAGGAGTGGGAGAGAGGACAAGAGAAGGAAATGAATTATGGCTGGAGATGAAAAGGTCGGGGGTCCTGGAAAATACAGCTCTTGTCTTTGGCCAGATGAACGAGCCTCCCGGGGCAAGACTCAGGGTTGCTCTCACCGCACTTACTATGGCAGAGTATTTCAGGGATTTTGAAGGCAGGGACCTGCTGCTTTTTATAGATAATATTTTCAGGTTTATCCAGGCAGGCCAGGAAGTGTCTACTCTTCTGGGGAAGATGCCTTCGGCTGTGGGGTATCAGCCGACCCTGGCAAGCGAGATGAGTGCATTGCAGGAAAGGATAACCTCTACAAAAAAGGGGTCCATAACTTCGGTGCAGGCAGTTTATGTCCCGGCAGACGACCTTACGGACCCTGCCCCCTCCACAACCTTTGTGCATCTCGATTCAACAGTAGTGCTTTCACGGGATATATCTGAAAGAGGCCTTTATCCCGCAGTAGACCCGCTGGCTTCTTCGTCCAGGATACTGGACCCGGAAGTAGTAAGCCTGGAGCACTATAATATCTCAAGAAAAGTAAGGGAAGTTTTGGAAAGGAATAAAGAGCTGCAGGATATAATCTCAATACTTGGGATTGACGAACTTTCGGAAGAAGACAAATCGACAGTCCAGAGGGCAAGAAAAATTGAACAGTTTCTATCACAGCCCTTATTTGTAGCAGAGCAGTTTACTGGAAAAGAAGGGAAATATGTAAGCGTCTCAGAAAGCGTTAAGGGCTTTAAGGCAATTGTTGAAGGGAAATATGACGATTACCCGGAACAGGCATTTTATATGGTCGGCAATATAGAAGAAGCGGAGAAAAAAGCTGAAAAGATGCAAAAAGAAGATGAAGGAAGTTGACCGAAATGGCTCAAAAGAAAATTATGGCATCCATCGTAAGTCCTGAAGAAAGAATATTCCAGGGAGAAGTAGATTTTATCAGCGTACCTTCTGTAGAAGGAAGCATGGGAATATTGCCCGATCATATACCGGTCGTCTGCCAGCTAAAGGTTGGAATAGTCAAATACCGGAAGGGGGAAACTGTAGAATACATCGCGATTCAGAAAGGGTACATGGAGTTTTTTGATAATACTGCAAATATTATTACCGGCAAGGCAATAAGAACTACTGAAAGAGAGAGAGAGAAAGCCCTGGAAGAAGTCTCCAAAAAACATGATATAGTGCAGGAGATCTCTGAAGAAACCAAAAGAGTAATCGAAGCCATAGGGTCATTGAAGGGATTAAGAAGAAAATAGACTTTCCGGCAATATCCGGATCAGGCTGTTTGATCATCATGCCAGGATAACCGGGGGCTTTCTGGTATGGGGTATGATGATGCCGGGAATTTAATCCATTGCCTGGTGCTTGTACTTCTTTTTAGGCTGCATAAGCCTGAGCCTTACCGATGCACCCGTGGCTACACCCAGCCACAGGCTCCAGATATCGGTCCTGGAGAAGAAATAATAATAGAGCTCCCTTATACCCTCATTGCCGGCAAAAAAGGTGTTTATAAGGAAGCTTATCAGCCCTGAATATGAAAGTATCAGGGCAAGCGCCGGGAAGAAACCGGCAAGAAGCAGTACCTTTATATCAAAATAATTCATGCTTACCCTGAGCCTCATGGCCAGTATAACCAGGAGCCCGATCAAAAAGCCCAGACAAAATATTATGAAGTACTTGAGAAATGTCAGGAAACCCACCGGAAGTCCGTATACTGCCAGTGCAGTCAATATATTGTCAAAATAAGAATATGCGGTGTAATAGAGGAAGATATTGACAAAGCATATGGCGATAAGCAGTACGCGCATCTTGCCATAATCTCTTTTCTTTTCACGCTTACCGGTATCTTTCCTGGAATAGGTGTATTTAGAGCTCTTTGTTAGCTTCATCCTGCTTTTCTTCTACCGCCTGTTCTTCCCTCACACTATAGCTGACCGCATGCCTG
>CAYPXQ010000077.1:0-8717 GCA_964414685.1 uncultured Actinomycetota bacterium | reverse complement strand
CAATAGATTGAGCAGCAGCCTCCAGAAGGTCACCTCCAATAAGCTAAAGTCTGTTATAAATATCGTAGCAAAAAAATCCTGGTCAACAGTGCTTGTCGGCTTATTCACTACCATGCTTATCCAGAGCAGCAGCGCTACTTCTGTAATGACAGTAGGTTTTGTAAATGCTGGACTCATTACTCTCAGACAGGCTATAGGGATAGTCATGGGGGCGAATATCGGGACCACCATAACTGCCCAGATCGTATCTTTTAAAATAGATATTCTTGCCTTTCCCCTGATAATCATAGGATTCCTGATGCATTTTATCGCTAAAAGGAGAAGGATCAAGAATATAGGGATGACTATTATAGGCCTGGGTATCCTTTTTTTAGGTATGACTATAATGAAAGATGCCCTGAGCCCGCTACAGGACAATGAAGGCTTTAAGACATTCCTGCTGATTTTCAGCAAAAACCCTTTCTTTGGCATACTGGCAGGTCTTGGCCTTACAGTATTGCTCCAGAGCAGCTCTGCTACTATCGGCCTGCTTATTGCCCTGGGGTCACAGGGGCTGATGCCTATTGAAGCGGCAATACCTATCCTCATAGGTGATAATATCGGTACATGTTCTACGGCACTTATTGCCAGTATTGGTACCACCATTACCGCAAAAAGGACTGCTTTTTCTCACCTTATGTTTAATATCTTTGGCACGGGGATCTTTGCTATCCTCCTCTATGTTTTCAGGCTGCAGCCCTTTATTATTCAACTTACAGGCAGCTCTGTTTCGCACCAGATCGCAAATATCCATACCGCATTCAATCTGGTAACAACCCTGGTCCTCTTCCCTTTTATCGGGTTCTTTGAGAAGACAGTCACCCGGTTGTTCCCGGGAAAGGATATCACCATTCAGAAGAACGCCCTGCATCTGGATAAAAGGATTATCCAGACCCCTGCTCTTGCACTGGAACAGGTAAAAAAGGAACTTGCCCGGATGATAAAGATAACACATACTATGTTAGACCTGTCTTTTGAGAGATTCGAAAAAAAGGATACCCTGATAGAGAAAAAAATACTTGACAGGGAATCAGCCTTAGACATTATTACCGAAGATGTCATCAGGTACCTGACCAAGATCTCCCAAAAGACACTAGGCCTGCGGATGTCAAACCAATTGACCAATATGCTCCATATAGCCTATGATATCGAAAGAACCGGCGACCATGCTGAAAGCATCCTTTATCTGATCCAGGTAAAGGAAGAGAATAATATGTTTTTCAGCAGCAAAGAGGAGGAGGAGCTAAAAAAAGGTTTTGACCAGGTCAAATAAATGTTTAAGACTCTTTCTGCAGGAATAGATGATGACAGTAACAATAAGCTGCATAAGTGTGAAGAGATCGAAGCAGGTATAGATAGGATAGTACGGGAAGCAAGGACCAATCATCTCACCAGGCTGCGCAATGAAGAATGCCAGCCTCACTCAGGCGTGATCTTTGCGGATATTTTTCTCCATCTTGAAAGGATGGGGGATCTCCTCTATGCCATATCAAAAAATTTCCTTAATATAAAGGAGTATAAGGTCTAGGGGTCTTCAGACCTGGACCCGGTTACCGGACAGGCTCCAGGTCTGGGTACAGTCCTAAATCGGTTTTCATTATAGTCTGGTTTATCAGGGCAGAAGACTTCTTTATGGCTGAATAGATACCGTGCGGGATCATCAGTTTGCCATCAGATATGGTTTCTAGTGTAACAGCGTCTTCCAGGTATCCGGGCAGGTCGTCCCCGTATAGTATTTCTGCTTCCCGGGATTTCTTTTTTACCTTAATCAGTTTAAATTTTCTGCTGGTCAATCCCAGCTTTTCTCCAGGTTGTATATAGAACCTGTATCCGTGATTGGATACTTCCCGGGTGGACAGGCTGGCAAACATACAGATAAATTCCCCGCAGAATACAGCCGCCCTGATGGACATGGTAAGACCATCGGCACTGCTGTCGATCCAGGGCTGTATTATATGATCTTCCAGAGGCCTTTCCATCTTCTTTACCGTCTCTCCTCTTTTGATAAGTTTCAGACCCCTGCCATTACGCCCCAACCTCCTTTTAAGCACGAACTTTGTAATACCCGGGCAGCGCCTTGCAAAAAAATCCTTATTACTTCCATCATATATCTCTGTGGGAAGCATATCGGTTATGCCTGACAACAGCTTGTACTGCATCCATTTATCCTCCAGTTTAAGTTCCGGAGGCGGGTTAACGGGAAATTCTCCCCTGCCGTCCATCCAGAACTTAAGCTGCCTGAGTTTCTCTATATAGGGAAGGCTTATGATGTATTTATTGAAAGAAAGTGAGAAGTTTTTATGTGATATCCTGTCAAGTCTATCAAATATGCCGGACGGCTTTCCGAACTGCTGACGATATACCAGGTCATATTCAAAAGCGCCGGCTGGCACCCCTGTGTTTATCTCGCTTAAATAAAGGTCTCTGCCTTTGTCTATTAAAAAATCTATTCCCAGATACATATTAAGATCACATATAGGCTATTTCTCCAGGGGAAAGCCTTTCTCCGCCCATTCACCATAACCGGGGTCGTAATTATATACAGGTCCATATCCCATTTCATCCAGCTTTTTTGATACCAGTCCGCTGGCAGGACAGTTTATATCATTGCTGTATACTACGATATCCCTGTCTTTTTCCAGAATTCTTGCGGCATATTTTTCTATATCTGACAAAAGAAGTGATCGGGCTCCAGGAAGGTGATTTTTTTCATAATCTGCCGGATCTCTTGCATCTATGAGTATAAAATCCTTCCCCGAATCTATCCATTCCCTCAGTGTGCCGGCATCCATGTCGATTACCATCAAGACCTCCTGGATTATTAATCTTTTCTTCTTATAATATTATACTTTTTAAGTACTGCTTTGTTAAATCTGTTATAGAAGCTGTGGTAAATATGGTTATAGTTTTCTGATTTTATGGTAAACTATAAAAAAAATTTCCAACCCTGGAAAGTGAAAGGCGGCCATATGCCAGAGAAAAACAATATCCCGGAGATAGAATTCAACAGCGGTTATATTCCCGTGCTCAAGGTGGAAGGAAAGACTCTTCCGGAAGCCTGGGAAAAATCCCTTATCTCAGTATGGGAAAACGGGGTATCCATAAAGACCCAGTATGACAGGCCCAAAGACCCTCCCAGCAGGGACGCTACCATGATCATAGTGGTGCATGAACCATTCTCAGAGCCCAGGATACACCGGGCACTTCCCACAGGACTGGATGAGCTGGAGATCTACCGTCAGGAAGTTGTACTGGGTATACATGATCACTGGATAGGCGGTCACGGCTGGTCATACAGTTATCATGACAGACTTTTTAACTATCCTGCAAAGAAGAAAGCCCTGGATCAGGTGGAAGCAGTTATCAAGAACCTGTCCGCCTGTTTTTATACCAGGAGGGCACAGGCTATTACCTGGGTGCCTGAGCTGGATGCAGAGCATCATGAACCCCCATGCCTGCAGAGGATGTGGTTCAGGATACTGGAAGATCCCGGCGAGGGACTGATACTCAATATGAATACCCACTGGAGGTCAAGGGACGCCTATAAGGCTGCATTTATGAATATCTTTGCCCTCACTGACCTGCAGCGCCATATTGCTGAAAGGGTGGGCAGGCAAATAAAGAGGCCGGTAAAACCTGGCCGCTATGTGGATATGGTGGATGGTTACCATATTTATGGTTCATATTTTGATGAGTTCAAGGGATTCTTAAACACTTTAAAGACAAAATCATTTGACCAGAGGACCTACTCTACTGAATTTGCCAGGCCATTTTTTGAGGAGGCAAGAAAAAAGATAGAGTCTGAAGGGAAATGACCGCCTTCATGATGAGATAAGGAAATATCAGGGATTATTATGGAGCTCGTCAGTTATACAATCGATCTTTTTATATCAGGTTTCTACTTCCCGGGGATTACCTTCTATCAGCTTATGGCCGGGATCGGCCTGGGGCTGTTATTCGGAGCTGTATGGTATACAGCATACTGGACCCCAGTGCTGGGCAGACCATCAGCCTGGGCGGTACTTGGCTTCAGCGCTTTCTTTACCTGGATAGCGGTATGCTTTATACAGGTCCCTCTGCAGTCACTGACTACAAAAGGTCTGGGCCTTATATGGGACCAGGCATCTCTTATGAGTTGGATGCTTGTGGCCATAATACCCCAGATACTATACTCGGGACTGGTGCAGGAGGGAGCCAAACTGCTGCCGGTTGTATTTATATGGTGCCGGAAAGGTAAAAATATCACTACCCTTACCGGTCTTTCCCTGGGTGCCGCAGCTGGACTGGGCTTCGGGGTGTTTGAGGCAGTATGGATCCATAACAGTATTTTTATATCCGGCTGGGACCCTGCTTCTGCTGTAGCCACCACCGGCATCGTCTATGGACTTCTGCCATTCTGGGAGAGATTCTTCACAGTGGCATTCCACACTGCTTCCAGCGCTATTGCCGGCTGGGGGCTGGCCAGGGGGAAGGGCTGGCAGTCTTACCTTATTGTATCTTTTGCCCATGCGGTGCTTAATTACAGCGTGGTGCTCTATTCCGGAGGGTATTTCAGCCAGATGCAGATGTCGGTCTATGTGGCAGCACTATCCCTCATAACTACTGCTGCTGCCCTGTGGCTGCGGTTTAGAAAAGATAATAGATAACTGATATACTTTACTACAAAATAAATGAGACAGAAGGAGCAGGTTTTCTATGGATCCCAGGATCAAAAAGCTTTCTGATACACTGGTGGATTTTTCCTGCCAGGTAAAAAAAGATGAAAAAGTGCTGATACAATGCTGCGGCATGACAGCGCTTCCGCTGGTAAAGACACTGGTGGCAAAAGTCTATTCGGTAAACGCCATGCCATTTGTCATATTGAAGGATGATACTATCCAGAGAGAGCTGATATCGGGCTGCAGGAAAGAACAGCTGAAGCTTATGGAAAAGCACGAAATGGTGCAGATGAAGGATATGGACGCCTTCATCGGCATAAGGGCCCATGACAATGTAAATGAACTTGGCGATGTACCATCGGAAAAGATGAATTCTTATATGAGGGATTACAGCAGGTCCATATCGGATGAAAGGGTAAATAATACCAAATGGGTAGTGCTCAGGTGGCCCAATAATTCCATGGCCCAGCTGGCAGATACCAGCCTGGAAGCTTTTGAGAATTTCTATTTCGATGTATGTACTCTGGATTATTCAAAAATGTCAAAAGCCATGGACAGCTTAATAGGACTTATGGACACAACCGATAAAGTAAGGATAAAAGGTCCGGGTACCGATATCTCTTTTTCCATAAAAGATATCCCTGCCATAAAGGCATCTGGCGAAAGGAATATCCCTGACGGCGAGGTGTTTACGGCTCCGGTGCGTGACTCGGTCGAAGGTGAGCTTACTTTCAACACCCCGGCAGTCCACCAGGGCATAACCTATGAAAATATATATTTCAGGTTTGATAAGGGAAAGATAGTGGAGGCAAGAGCCAACTTTACCGATAAGCTAAATGAAGTCCTGGATACCGATGAGGGCGCCAGGTACCTGGGGGAATTCGCGCTGGGCCTGAATCCTTATATCACCAAAGCCATGAAAGACCCCCTGTTTGACGAGAAGATAATGGGAAGCCTTCACCTTACTCCGGGGAAGTGTTATGAAGAGGCATCCAACTGTAATAATTCTTCCATACACTGGGACCTGGTCCTCATCCAGACTCCTGAATACGGGGGCGGCGAAATATTCTTTGACGGGAGATTAATACGGAAAGACGGAAGGTTTGTCATAGCGGAGCTGGATTGCCTGAACCCGGAAAACCTTAAATGATCTTTTCAGGCAATATCAATTCTCCTCATCCGGTATACGGTAAGGCTAACTGATATCAGTATCACCGCTGCCGACACCAGCACAGTGGGGATAAGAGTGCTGTCAAATCCGCCATATATGTCCTGTGCCTTCAGCAGAAGGTAATTGGGCAAATACTGCCTGACACCCGCAAACTGGTTGAAGATGCTCATGGTATAGGCAAATACGATTATGATTATTCCAGCAAAAAGCCCCCTTTTGAAAAGGCTGCTTAATAGTATCAATATGGCAAGAAGCAGACAGTAATACAGGGCATACAGGACCGCAGCCCGGAGTGCTGCCGCTATAGAGAGGATCCCTCCGTCAAACAGCCCTATTGTATAGAAATAATTGGTCAGGAAAGATGTAAATATGAAGACTATAAGCACCAGAGCATAATGGATATATTTTGCCAGGACTATACCGCCGAAGCCGGCGCCGCTTACCCGTGGAAAGATAAGTCTTTTAAACCTTATCTCGCTGGAGACAAGCCCCATAAGGGTAAGACCAAAAAACAGGGTTCCTATCTCGAACAGGTCGCCGGCAAAATTGATAAAGGCGGTATCCCTGTTCAGCTCCGGAAGGAGCGCTGTCATATCTACCGGCAGGGAGCTTTCCAGGATCATGGGAAGCAGTTTAAGCAGGAGGGGATCCATAAGGGCCCAGAATATGGTGCCCACAAAAAGTATTATATATTTATTGGTCCTTAAAGCCTCCAGGGCTTCTTTCTTGAAATACTGCCTAAATGTCTGCATTGTCCTTAACCGTCCCTATAAATATATCTTCAAGCTGCATCTTCCTTAACCGGTAGCTGATAACAGTGTTTTCGGATATTGACAGTATCCCCAGTATCCGGCCTTTTGCCTTATCCATATCATTTACTTCCAGGCTTAACTTATTTCCCGATACAGTCAGGTCTTTTACCCAGTCCTGGTCTTTGAGCATATCCGCCTGTTTTTCCGGCCGGGATTCGAATTCTATGTCGAATATGGGATGCATATGCTTTTTGTATAACCCGTCCAGGCTTTCAGTCAGGATTATCCTGCCTTCATCTATCATGCAAACGGTGTCACATACCCTTTCGGCATCGCTTAGGATATGGGTGGATAGTATTATGGTTGTATTTTCATCCTTCAATTTTTCTATAAGGGCCAGCATCTCCCTCCTGCCTTCCGGGTCCAGGGCAGATGAAGGTTCATCAAGGAATAGTATGGGAGGACGGCCAAATATGGCTGCCGCCAGGGCCAGCCTCTGCTTCATGCCCCTGGAATATCCTCCTATCTTCCTTCCAGCGTCTTTTTTCAGCCGGATCATATCCAGGAGTTCCCCGGTCCTTTTTTTCTTTTCTTCAGGCCCGCAGCCTGAAAGGCCTGCTATGAGCTCAAGGTATTCATAAGAGTTCATATAATCATAGAATGACGGCGCTTCGGGAAGATAGCCTATATATTTTACCAGTTCGTCCCTGTCAGCAGATAAGTCCATTCCATCTATGATTATCCTACCGCCGTCAGACTTCATAAGTCCGGTGAGAATATTCATGGTGGTGGTCTTACCGGCGCCATTTCTGCCGATAAAACCGAATACGGAGCCCTTCTGTACTTCAAAGCTTATGGCTTTTAAAGCCTCAAGCCGCCCATAGTTCTTCCTTAGTTTTTCCACTTTTATCATCAGCTGTATTTCTTCCTTCCTGCTATAAGGAATACCGCCGGCCCTATTATATTTATGAATATGATTATGAGGGCCCAGGCCCACTTGGGCATATAGTTTACTTCGCTTTTTACCAGCTGGACCAGAGCAAAGATGAGCAGTCCGTATTCTATTATCAGAAGGGGGATAAAATAAGGAAGAAGCCTTATTATCTCCTGCATTATGAATTCAAGTTCTGCCAGGGCCATAAGTCACCATTTTTGAGTAAAATATTAAAGGACAGCATGCCTGGAATAGATTATCCAATAAACCAAAACTAAATTCAATACATTTGATAATATATTATTAGATAAAAATCTTTGCAATAAAAAAATAACCGCAGTGCTATACAAAATATTTCCTTTATAAAATATAATGCCTCAAAAGGAATAAATACCTTAAGGGGACTGGTTATGAATGTAAAACTGATCAAATATACACATCAGCCGGAAAAGATGGTGGCGGTTGCTGCCAGGCTCTGTTACTCTCCGGCAGGTGTCGAGGGGCTGATGAAGGATATGACAGATGACGAGGCAGAAAAACTGGTAAGGTTTGTCATAAAGAGCGGTCATCTGAGCACCACCGAACATATAAGTTTTACTTTTGGCATCGAAGGAGTATCGCGGGCATTGACCCACCAGCTGGTAAGGCACAGGCTGGCTTCTTTTAACCAGCAGTCCCAGCGTTATGTCAAATTCAGGGAAGGCCTTGAATATGTCATCCCTCCTTCCATAAGGGATGACCCGGATGCAAAAAAGAAGTTTGAAGCCATGGTCTCAGAAAGCCACAGGCTGTATAAGGAACTGCTGAAAATGGGCATGGAGGCTGAGGATGCCAGGTATATTCTTCCAAATGCATCTGAATCCAAGATACTGGTGACTATGAACGGCAGGGAGCTCATGCATTTCTTTACCGTAAGGTGCTGCAACCGGGCCCAGTGGGAGATAAGGGATATGGCCGTGACCATGCTCAAACAGGTTAAGAAGGTTGCACCGGTCATATTCGAGAAGGCAGGACCAAGCTGCCTGCGGATGCCCTGCCCCGAAGGCAAATTCAAATGCGGAAACCCTCCAAAAGCTGCTGATTTTAATCCATAAAATAACCTGCAGCCTTAAAATATATCTCCCACTGTAAAGCAAAGTCCTGGAAAGATATTTGACCTGGCC
>CAYPXQ010000076.1:0-4249 GCA_964414685.1 uncultured Actinomycetota bacterium | reverse complement strand
ACATGGGACCGATGTCTGACAGGTGCAGGAAACGGATCTGCCAAAATAGTATCCGGAAACCTGTTCTGTACCCAGTATAAACAAAAACAGATTAATCCTTGCTATTATTCCTGCAATCTTTTATTATCTTACATCGTTTTGCTATAATATTAGCGATCTGTAAAAACGAGGTGATTATTTTTGACGGTTGACCATAAAATTTTATATGACAATGAGATCATGTCCAGGGATTATGCTTCCAGGGATTATCTTGAACCAGCCGAGAGGACGGTACTGGAAATATTAAAACCCGAGATAGCTGAAATGAATATGCTGGATATGGGCGTTGGCGGAGGCAGGACTACGAAATATTTTGCTCCGCTGGTAAAGAACTATACGGGTGCAGACTATGCTACTGCCATGATCGATGTCTGCATTGATAAGTACGGAAGTAAATATTTCTTCCTTACCTGTGATGCCAGAAAAATGAAGGAGATTCCTGACGATAGCTTTGACTTTGTGCTTTTCAGCTATAATGGAATAGACAGTTTCCGGCACAGGGAAAGGATGGCGGCATTAAAAGAAATAAACAGAGTCTTGAAGCCGGATGGTTATTTTTGTTTCTCATCCCATAACCTGGATTGGGAAGGGCTTACGGACCTTTTCAGCCTGGAATACAGGACAAGCTCACAGGAACTGAGGCAGGATAAAGCAAGATCTGTGCAGATCTTGCAAAAAATAAGGCAGGCATGGAAGATATTCCGCTTAAGCCTTTTAAATGGAAGCATTTTTATGTCAAGCCGTATCCTCAAGCTTAGAAAAGTAAAAAGGGGTCATATTTATGATGATTCCTTAAACGGTAAGGCAAAAGTATATTATATATCACGCGATGAGCAGGTAAGACAGCTCAGAGAAACAGCCTATAAAAATATCAGCACCATTACCAGGAGCGGCCTTATTACTGGCAATTCTACCCTGCTTAACAGGGATGGATGGATATACTACCTCTGCCAGGCAGACAAATAAGCTTACGATCAATAACATATCCCGGTTCAATGCTTTTATTTTTGCATGCTAAAATTATATAATAAGTAAGTTTTAACAGCCGGAGAATTCCGGATCAAACATCGGCAGCGACAGAAAGAGATACAGGATTGGATAATAGGGCAATAGGTGTATTGGATTCCGGAGTCGGCGGTCTCACTGTACTGAGGGAGATAATCAAACAGGTGTCTGCTGAAAATACTATTTATTTCGGCGATACCAGTAGATTTCCCTATGGACCCAAAGATCTGGAAGATGTTAAAAGATATGTCATAAAAGCAGCAGAGTTTCTTCTGGAAAAAGATGTTAAGATGGTCGTTATCGCCTGTAATACGGGGTCAGTGGCGGCATTAAAATATTTAAAGTCGCATGTGGACCTGCCTGTTATAGGGGTCATCGAGCCAGGTGCCCGCACTGCAGTAGAGAATACCAGCAATAAAAGAGTGGGAGTTATAGCCACAAAAGGAACTGTTGATAGCAGGGCTTATGAAAAAGAGATGATGAAGATGGATCCCGGGATCCAGACATTTTCCGCAGCAGCCCCTGTCCTTATCGAGCAGGTGGAGAATGGCCTGCTGGCAGGCGAAAAGCTTGAACGGAAGATAAAAAGATATTTACTGCCCTTGCTGGAGCAAGATATTGATGTTCTTGTGCTTGGATGTACCCATTTTCCGCTTATTGAAAAGCCGATCCTGAAGGTTGCCGGGGACAATATCAGGGTTATAAGTTCTGCTATGGAGACCGCAAAAGATGTCCGGAGCCTTCTGTTGGAAAGGGATATGGCTGCCGATACAGGCAATAAGGCAAAAAGACTGTTCTATGAGACGGCCGAAAAGAGCAATTTTTTTAAAACCGGACAGATGTTTTTGGGAAGAGAGATCAGTCAAATAATAAAGACTCGCCTGGACGTGTGACAGGCCGGGGAAAGGAAGACATGTCTAAAAGACAGGATGGAAGAAAAAATACCGATATACGGGAGATAAAGATAACCAGGAAGTATATCTCACATGCAGACGGGTCCGTTTTTATTGAGATGGGAAATACCAGGATAGTATGTACGGCTACTTTTGAGGACAAAGTGCCTCCTTTTTTAAGGGGGAGGGGCAAAGGCTGGATAACCGCCGAATATGACATGATACCGGGCTCCACGCCCCAGAGGATCATCAGGCCCCAGGCTTTGGGGCGGATAAATGGAAGGACCCATGAAATACAGAGGCTGATCGGCAGGTCGCTCAGGGCTGCCGTGGATCTTGAAAAGATCGGTGAGCGTACCATCTGGATAGACTGTGATGTTGTAGAGGCAGACGGCGGTACCAGGACAGCAGCTATAACCGGCAGTTTTATTGCCCTTTTCGACTGTCTTCATGGTATGATAGAAAATGGCCTGGTGGAAGAGATGCCCATTGAGAGTTTCGTAGCTGCAGTAAGTGTGGGGATAGTAGGCGGAGAAATAATGGTAGACCTGTGCTTTAAGGAAGACTCAGGCGCAGATGTGGATATGAATGTAGTAGCCAATTCAAAAGATAATCTTATAGAAGTACAATCTACTGCAGAAGGAGCGCTGTTCTCCAAAGAAGAATTTGATGAGCTGCTGGATAAGGCAATGGCAGCAATATCAGAACTTATTGAAATACAGAAAACAGTACTAAGCCAGAAAACATAGAGGACTATATATATAATGAATATCGTATTAGCTACAAAGAATCCCGGTAAAATTGAAGAGATAAAAAGTTATGAGGCCTGTTCCGGCATAGACTGGTTTACTTATAGTGATTTTGACAATTTCCCCGAAGTGGAGGAAACAGGAGACAGCTTCCTTGATAATGCTATAATCAAGGCAAAGTCAGTTTCAAGATCTACAGGAAAAGCAGCACTTGCTGATGATTCCGGCCTGATAGTGGATGCATTAGGGGGAAGACCCGGCGTATATTCATCAAGGCATGCTGGACCTGGCGCTACTGATAAGGCAAACAGGGACAAACTTCTTGCAGAGATAGATGGCATAAAAGATATTTCCCGGAGGTCTGCTAGGTTTATATGCAGTATGGTCTTATGGGATGCAGACAATGGGCTGGTTTTCAAGACTGAAGGGATCTGTGAAGGCGTAATAGGTTTTGAGGAGAAAGGCAGCGGAGGATTCGGTTACGATTGTCTCTTTATCCCTGAAGGCTATGATAAGACTATGGCGGAACTTGACAGTAAGGAGAAGAATATCATCAGTCACCGGGGGAAAGCACTCAAGGACTTCTGTGGTTTTATTGTAAAAAAATAGAATTATGCTATTATATCCTCTGCTCTATCAAGAGTACTTTTCGGGGTGTAGCGCAGCTTGGTTTAGCGCACCTGCTTTGGGAGCAGGGGGTCGGAGGTTCAAATCCTCTCACCCCGACCATTGTGCAGTTTTGACAGATTAATAAAGATATAGTTTATGGGGGAAAACATGGTGGATCCATGTTTTGCCAGGTCAATCTTTTTTCGAGCGGGAATAGCTCAGTTGGCTAGAGCGTCAGCCTTCCAAGCTGAGGGTCGCGGGTTCGAATCCCGTTTCCCGCTCCATTATTATTTCCTTTTCAACTTCTTATCACTGGATCTGGTATTTTTCATTATTACCAGGTAGTATACGACTCCCGCTATCCCCCTTACCAATATAAGGAGTAATATCCAGACAAGTTTTGCATTATCCCCGCCAATGGCAAAATCTTTTTCATCACGTCTTATGCAGTCTATCAGCGCCATTAACCAGAATACAAAAAGGGTTATTCCCATGATAAAGGCTGTAAGAACATAAAATATCCATACAATGAAGAATAAGCTGTAAAGTGAGATTAAAACTATGCCGAAAATACCAAGAAATGCTGCTTCTAATCCTCCCAACTGAAACCTCCCAGAATAGTAATAATAAATCTATATTTTAACTATAAGTAACAGAGAAAATATTGCTATATCCCATTTTAGACAGAAAGTATCCTATAATCAAATTATAGTGAAATAAATTATTGGATACCGCTTTTAATTACGGGTATATCACAATATTTCAATCCAAACCTGAGCTTGACTTCTATACAAAATTTCTCTAAAGTATTACTCTGGTTTGAGTAGAGGTCTGGCAGGATATTATTTTCACTGTTATTTTTTAGATTGATACAGGCTTGCGCCAGTAGCTCAGCTGGATAGAGCAACGGACTTCTAATCCGTAGGTCGGGGGTTCGAATCCCTCCTGGCGTGC
>CAYPXQ010000075.1:0-26420 GCA_964414685.1 uncultured Actinomycetota bacterium | reverse complement strand
AACGAATCCCACTCTCTCCGCCAGTTAATTACATCTTATAAGCAGACTTCAGTATAGCTAAGCGGGCAGACATGCCGTTGGTGCATGTAATTAATTAATTCAATTGGTATTAAAAAGATTTGATTTATATTATAACATAGCATATGGATCCTATCTAAGCTGGGTTACTGCAAATTATATCTGCGCCCGAAACAGGAAATCCCCGGGTGACTTGCTCTCCTGCAGCAATGAGGGTATTAAAACTTTATGGGCGTTTGGCAATTATTGGTAAAATAATATGGATGAAATTTTGTATTATAATTATTAATATAGTAATATCAATGACTTTAAAATAAATCTATATTGAGGGGAAAAATGGAAATATATTCTCATAAAATATCAGGCAAAAAGGTAACCCTTACCATAAATGCCAGGATCTGCGAGGATTCTCAAGAGCTTTTGTCAAGTGATCTTTTTTATGAAATATTGGAAAGGTGCATTAAAAGGCTTTCCAAAAAAGACTCAGCCCTTCTCAATATATTTGATGACAGCAGCAGTATATCCGAGGATGATATAAAGAGCCTCATAGATACATTTAAAAAACTGGTAAAAATACCAATAGACCATATTTGGAGTATTAACGATGTTCCAGATAAACATAAAATGGACAAAGACCTGTTAAATGACTTTGTAGAATACCTGTATAATTACTGGAGAAGTTTTGACAGGTTCATATTGTGCAGCTCTGAATTGGATGAACTTGATAAAAGACCTTACCGCACTTTTAATGAGACAGTTGAAGAGCTTACCCATATTGTGAGGTATACCTACCGTAATATACAGGAGAATATAACGGGACAGCATCCCAGAGTATACAGGCAGGTAAGGGCAGGCTCAGAGCTGGCTGCAATAACTCCAGTCAAGGATATCCCCATGCCGGCCGGGATATACCAGAAAATAAAAGGCATCCCCACTATAAGGCAGGTCTTATTATATCCCCCCCTGGTATTGAATCCGCCCATGAATAAAAGGACGGGACAGTTTTTAAAGGTGGAAAGAAATCCGCTTGAACTTATTGATGCAGAGAGCGGCGGGTGGGTCTGCTATCCGGCAAAGGTGGGAAAACTATTGGTACTTATATATTTCCGGGATATATTTTTTGAACTCGGTTTTTCCATGTGCAATCTTTTTGAGCTGGCTGATGACGGGGATCTGAAAAGAGTGCCCGATGCTGTTTATTTCTTTGGCGTCCCCGGAGATGGGCTGGATATTTTTGGAGATATCCCTACTGTTTTTTATGAAGATGAAAAAAACGGCATGCTGGTAGCTGCCGCTCCCGGCAGGGAAGAATTCGGCTATTTTGGCTATCTTAAAAAAATGGTCCTCACGCTTCACAATATCAAGATGATGAGGGATGGAAAGTTTCCATTTCACGGGGCTCTTGTAAAGCTAAACTTAAAACAGGGCAGGGATTCCACTATCCTTATTATAGGGGATACCGGAGCCGGAAAATCAGAGACACTGGAAGCGCTTCGGATAATAGGCAAAGACCAGATCAGGGACCTGGAGATCATTGCAGACGATATGGGGTCTATTGAGATAGGCCGGGACGGGTCTATTCTGGGTTTCGGTACTGAGATAGGCGCATTCCTGAGACTGGACGATCTCCAGCCTGGATATGCCTTCGGACAGATGGACAGGGCCATTATCATGAGTGCCAGCCAGGTGAACGCCAGGATAGTCATACCGGTAAATTCATATAATAACATTATAAAAGGCCACAGGATCGATTATATACTATATGCCAACAATTATGAGTCAATCGATGCAGAGCATCCTGTAATCGAGCAAATAACGGATATTGAAGATGCGCTCAGGATATTCAGGGAAGGCACAGTTATGAGCAAAGGCACAACTACAACTACGGGGCTGACCCATTCATATTTTGCTAATATATTCGGGCCCCCGCAGCACCGTGAATTGCATGAGATCCTGGCAAAAAAGTATTTTAAGGAATTTTTTAATAATAATATATTCATAGGGCAGATGAGGACCAGGCTGGGCATAGAGGGTTTTGAGACAAAGGGTCCGGAAGAGGCTGCCGGGGAACTGCTGAAGGCGCTCTGTGATCTAAGTTGATCCCGGTGGATATAACATGGGGAAATAAACCGTCAATTCTGTTAGAGTATCAGTATAAAAATGGTATCTTGACCTGGTAAATAAATGAAAATAAGCTCCATAGCACCCTGCGGTATGAACTGTAATCTATGTATGGCATATTTAAGGGAGAAAAATACATGTCCCGGGTGCAGGGACCTGGAAATCAACACCATAAAACAAAATGATTCCAGGAAAAGATGCATCATCCGGAACTGCGAATTTTTTAAGAAAGGAAATCATAAATATTGTTCACCAAAATGCGAAAAGTATCCCTGCCGCCGGTTAAAACAGCTTGATAAGAGATACAGCACAAAATATGGTATGAGCATGATCGAGAACCTTGAGATGATAGATGAAAGGGGTATCAGGGTGTTTATAGCCAATGAAAAGAAAAGATGGATAAAGGACGGCAGGATATTTTGTGTCCACAGGAAAGAATATTTTGATATTAAACCATGATCTATAAGGGTGATGATATGGAAAAGGAGATGGAAAAATACAGGAAATTCTTAAAAGATGACCTGAGGCTGGAAATGGACTTTTCCGCAACAGACCAGAATATGGGTGTGGATATGCCTCCGGTGGAAAAGCCATATCCTGAAGACGCAGAGATCATTACGCTTGCAGGGCCGGACTGCTGGGAGAGTTTGGGAAAGATGGATGTCAGGACTGCTATAAGCAAAAGAAAAAGCAGGAGAAAATACAGCCGGGAAGAACTTTCGCTCGATGAACTATCCTTTTTGCTATGGGCCGCTGCCGGGGTAAGAAAAAAACTGGGAGGTACTGTGCTCAGGAATGTGCCTTCAGCAGGAAACCGCCATGCCATTGAGACCTATATCCTGATAACAGGTGTCGAGAGCGTGGGACCGGGCATATACCGCTATCTTCCCCTGGAACACGGTCTTTTGCTGGAAGCACGGGTAGAAGATGTCGATGCTTTCCGGCAAAGAATAAGTGAAGCAGCCCTGGGACAGTATTTTTTGGGACAGGCCCCGGCAGTATTTGTGTGGACTGCAATTCCCTACAGGATGGAATGGCGGTATGGTATTGCATCCCACAAGGTCATAGCCATTGATGTTGGGCATATCTGCCAGAACCTCTATATTGCCTGTGAATCAATAGGGGCAGGGACCTGCGCCGTAGCCGCATATAACCAGAAGCTCACGGACAACCTCCTGGGACTGGACGGCAAAGAAGAATTCACGGTCTATATGGCACCGGTAGGAAAGATATGAGGTCTTCTGTAGAGTATGATGGGAATATAATAGGCTTTGATATAGAGTACCGCAATAGAAGGACCACGGCTATCCATATAAGGCCTCCGGGGACTGTCCTGGTATATGCTCCTGCATGCTCAGGCGAGGAGAAGATCAGGGATTGCGTAAGGGCAAAAGGCAGGTGGATACTTAAAAAGATCTCTGAAGCAAGGCTCCTGGATCCGGCAAGATATAAGAAGAAATTTGTGGATGGCGAGCTGTTTTTGTTCCTGGGAAAAGATCATGCGCTTAAGATAATAAATAACGGCAGGAAAATACCAAGAGTCTTTTTTAAAGAGGGGGTATTTTGTCTCGAGACCGGTGTTTATGGGATCGAAAGATCAAGGCAGGCCATGGAAAAATGGTACAGGAAAAAGGCGCAAAGGATAATAAGCGACCGGGTGGAGCTTTACTCTGGGAAAATAGGGAGATACCCGCGCTCGGCAAAGGCAAAAGAGCAAAAGCGGAGATGGGGAAGCTGCACTTTAAGGGGAGACCTTTATTTTAACTGGAGGCTGGCCATGGCGCCTCCCGGCATAATAGACTATGTGGTGGTCCATGAACTGTGCCACCTGATAAATGCCGATCATTCCAGTAAGTTCTGGGAAAGGGTAGGGTCGATCCTGCCTGATTACAGGAAAAGGAAGAAATGGCTAAGGGAAAACGGCTTAAAGCTTGATATGTAGGAAAGGAATACAATTTGAAAAGCAGCTATAGCGATATAATATCCGGCAACCTGAAACTTAAGAAATGGCAGGTGGAAAATACCATAAAGCTCCTGGAGGAGGGATCCACGGTGCCGTTTATTTCCCGGTACCGCAAGGAAGCCACCGGGGAGATGGACGAAGTCCAGATTGACGGCGTAAGACAAAACCTGGAAAAGCTGGTGGAGATAGATGCGCGCAGGACTTTCATACTGGCAGAGATTGAAAAGCAGGAAAAGCTTACCGATGAGCTCAGGGAAGAAATAGGGGCTGCAGAGACCCTTACCCAGCTGGAAGACCTGTACCTGCCCTATAAGCCCAAAAAGAAGACCAGGGCAGAGGCTGCCAGGGAAAAGGGGCTGGAAGAGCTGGCAGATATCATATTTTCCCAGGATGAAAGCCATCCGGAAAAGGCTGCAGAGAGATTTTTAAATGAAGATGTAGAGACTGTAGAGGACGCACTGCAGGGGGCCAGGGATATTATCGCCGAGTGGATAAATGAGGATAAAAAAGCCAGGGATATGATAAGGGATCTTTTCAGGAAGCAGGCTGTCATAAAGTCCAAAATATATGAAGGCCTGGAGGGATCGGGAGCCAAATACCGGGATTACTTCGAATTCCAGGAAGAGCTTAAGGATTGCCCCTCGCACAGGCTTCTGGCTATGAGGCGCGGAGAAAAGGAAGAGTACCTTAAGGTATCTATAATAATAGATGACGGGGAAGCAGTAAGCAGGCTGGAAAAAATATATATGACCGGCTCCGGCAGGTCCTCGGAAGAGGTGAGAAATGCTGCCGGAGACAGCTACAGGCGGCTTCTTTGCCCCTCCATAGAGAATGAGTTTGCCAGGGAGTCCAGGGAAAAAGCGGAAAGAGATGCCATAAAGGTCTTTGCCGCCAATTTGAGGCAGCTACTTATGGCTCCCATTCTGGGCCAGAAAAGGGTCATAGCTCTTGATCCCGGTTTCAGGACCGGCTGCAAGGCGGCGGTGCTGGACGAGCAGGGGGACCTGCTGCAAAATGATACCATATACCCGAACCCTCCGCAGAAGGACCTGGAGGGTTCGGGGAAGAAACTGGCAGGCCTGGTAAGGGAGTACAGCATAGATGCCATAGCCATAGGAAACGGCACCGCCAGCAGGGAGACCAGGGAGTTTGTGGATAATATCGATTTTGGAAGAGATGTATCTGTATTTGTGGTAAGCGAAAACGGCGCTTCCATTTATTCGGCTTCCAAAACAGCCAGGGAAGAATTTCCCCATCATGATGTGACCGTAAGGGGAGCGGTATCCATAGGCAGGAGGCTTATGGACCCGCTGGCGGAACTGGTAAAGATAGACCCCAAGAACCTGGGGGTGGGCCAGTACCAGCATGATGTGGACCAGGCAGAACTGAAGAAAAGCCTGGACCGGGTGGTGGAAAGCTGTGTGAATATGGTAGGAGTAAATCTTAATACGGCCAGCAGGCATATTCTGAATTATGTTTCGGGACTTGGACCGGCACTGGCCTCAAATATCGTGGAGTACAGGAAGGAAAACGGCCCCTTTGCCAGCAGGCAGGAACTAATGAAAGTAGCCAGGCTGGGAGAAAAGGCATTCCAGCAGTGTGCCGGATTTTTGAGGATCCGGGAAGGCAGGGATCCCCTGGATAATACATCTGTTCATCCGGAGAGCTATTATATAGTGGAAAAGATGGCCTCCGACATGGATGCGGATATTTCGGCACTGATAACAGATAAGAGCCTGCAGGGAAAGATCCGCCTTGACCATTATATTGATGAGGACAACGGGCTTCCCACCCTTAACGATATAATGGCAGAGCTGGCAAAACCGGGACGTGATCCCAGGGAAAAGATATCAGTATTTGAGTTTAAGAAGAGCGTAAGATCCATGGAAGACCTGGAGACAGGCATGATATTGCCCGGCATTGTCACCAATATAACCAATTTCGGGGCTTTTATTGATGTGGGCGTAAAACAGGACGGGCTGGTACATATATCGCACCTGGCTAATGACTTCGTAAAGGACCCCAATGATGTGGTCTCTCTGCACCAGGAAGTGAAGGTAAAGGTGCTGGATGTGGATATGGAGCGGAAGAGAATACAGCTTTCCATCAGGGATGCAGTCTGAGCTTCTGCTGTATCAAAGGGAAGAATAAAAGAAGGATGAAAGCCAGTCCCAGTCCGGAAAATTCATAATATACCAGGTTTACTATACCAATACGGTCAGCAGCTTTTCCCAAAAAGATCATAGTTATACCGGCTATGCCCGGACTCAGCCCCAGTATCAGGGAGGAAGCCAGGCTCATATTGCCGGGGAGAAGGTCCTGGGCCATCCTTATGCATACCGGCTGGGCAGATATCATGAAGAAACCTCCCAGGATAAAAAAGGCAATGGACAGAAGGCCTTCGGTCCTGAATGTAAGGTAGAAAAGCGGTACTGCCAGGATTATAGCTGCCTGCAGAACAATATTTCCCTTTTTGAGATGGTCATAAAGGTAACCCGAAAAAAGGCCTGATGCGCCGCCCATGGCCCCGAATACAAGCAGGATATTGCCTATATTTATGAGGCTGACATTTTTTTGGGTATAATAAAGCGGCATATAGTTTACCAGGGTTATCCATATGACATAAAGTGAATAGACCATGAACATGATGATCGCCAGCATGGCAATTTTATACCTGTTGACACCGGCAAGTTTCTTCCATGAGAATGTGATCTTTTTGCCTTCAGTTATTTCATCCTTTGAAGGCGCATATCTAAGGAGCACCAGTGCCGTTATTATTCCCGGCACCATGGCCAGGGGCGTGTACTCTATGCCCAGTTTCTCCAGGATAAGTATTATGATAAGCGAGCCCAGGGCATTCCCCAGGTTTCCTCCCAGGTTTATAAGGGAACTGGCGATACCCTTCCTTCTGCCTCCAAAATGCCCGGCAACGGCGGCGCTGGCAGGATGGTAGGCAGCTATGCTAAGGTTACCCAGGAACAGGAATATGAGTATCAGGTAAAAACCCGGCAGTATTCCCAGAAGGCTTAAAAATATTGAAGTAAACAGCGGGCCGACCACCAGGTAATATTTCAGGCCGTGCCTGTCAGAAAGGATGCCGAAAACAGGGGAGAAAAGGCTGTTTGCCAGGATAGTTGATGCAGCCATCAGGCTCACCTGGAAAAGAGACAGGCCGAATTTGGCTGTCAGGAAAGGTATGAGGCCTATATAGGCGCTCTGGTAGATATCAGTTATGAAATGGCTTCCGGCCGAAAGACCCACCTGCAGCCGTCTGTTTTTTGTGATATTTACCATCAGCACTCCTTCCCGGCATTCATTCTTTGCCGGCCCTTGAGATAACTGAAGGGAAAAGGAATAATAGGACCACCCCTATAAGAGGCAGGATAGAGACATACCTTATAGTGTTTACCAGGCCGATAATATCGGCTGCCTTGCCCACCAGGAGCAGGCTGGCGGCAGCGCTCCCGGCTGCCACTCCTATGGTGAAGGAAGCAGCCAGGCCCGCATTGCGGGGAAATATGTCCTGTGCCACACGGTTGCACAGCGGAAGCGTGGGTATTGACAGCAGTCCGTATAACAGAAAAAGCGCTATGCCGGCATTGACAGGTACTAAGAATATGGCATATACGCATGGTATTGATAAGAATAAAAGTACCTGGATAAAGACATGCCTTTTTGTCATACGGTCAGAGTAGTACCCGGCAGCCAGTCCTCCCAGTCCCCCGATCATGACAAAAGCCATAAAGATAAACCCAAAGTTCAAAAGCCCTACTCCCCGGCCGGTCAGGTACAGAGGCATGAAGGTTATAAGGGTCACATTCATCAGTTCCCGGAAGTAGGCCACCAGGATCACCATCAGAAGCAGTACCAGTTTTTCCTTTTTTACTTTTTTCAGTTTGGAAAGGAATCCGGGAGAATCCTGGGGCTCCCGGGAAACACCTGTTTCCCGGGCATACTTCATCACAACTGCAGCAGTTATTATTCCCGGCAGGGATGCCAGGGGGGTAAAGGCCAGCCCCAGCCTTTCTATGATGAATATGATAAATAAGGAGCCAACCGAAAAGCCCAGCGAGCCTCCGAATGATATCACAGAATTGGCAAGACCTCTCCGGCTGCCGCCGAAATAGGCAGCAGCAGCAGCGCTGGGGGGATGGATGGCCGCTACTCCCAGATTTCCCAGGAAAAGACAGATAAGTATGACCCAGTATGCAGGCGCCAGGCCCAGGAGGCTTATAAACACTGATGCAATAAGCGGTCCCAGGACCAGAAACTTTTTCATCCCGTACTTATCGGAAAGATATCCAAAAAGAGGCTGACTCAGATTTGCCGATATAAAATTTACGGCTGTAAGCGTGCTTACCAGGAACAGCGACAGTCCAAGTTTTGCCGTAAGCACCGGTATCATGCCTACTATGAAGCTGGCATAGATATCAGTCACCATATGGGTGCCTGCACCCAGAAATATTATGCTTTTTTCTCCTGTCCTGGCCATTTTTAAGATTCTACTCTTTTAAATCAAATAATCAATAATCATGAGGAATTATCCTGCAGGACAGATTTTTAGGGCGGCATTTATTTAATTTTTTCCATTATTCTTATATAATCAGGTTACCGTGCTAGGTGGGGAGCTAGCGGTGCCCTGTAACTCACAATCCGCTCCAGTGAGACCGATCAACAGGCTGAGGAATGGAATAGTGGGGTTTTGCTACTGTGAAAGCGGTGATGAAAGCCGGGTCCTGTGCGGCGGAGGGTTATGAACCCCGTCAGGTCCGAGAGGAAGCAGCGGTAAGTAACATTCTCCGGGCGCCACAGGGAAGCCTGGCTGGAGCTGGCTGCACAGTAAGCACCTGTTGTCCCATTACGATCCTGGGGCACGGTTTGATTAGAAATCTTAAAGCCTGGAAGCTTTTAAATGGGATATATTTCATTTTACCGCAAATGGCGGCCGCAGACCTTTGACGAGATAATAGGCCAGGAATATAATATACAGACCCTGAAGAATGTGCTGGACGGCAACAGGCTTTCCCATTCATATATCTTCTGCGGCCCCAGGGGCACGGGCAAAACATCGACCGCCAGGATACTTGCCAAAGCGATCAACTGCATTGAGGGCATATCTTCTTCCCCCTGCAATAAGTGTAACAGCTGCAGGAGTATTTCCGACGGAAGCAATATGGACGTTATCGAGATCGACGCGGCTTCCAACCGGGGCATAAATGAGATAAGGGAACTGAGGGAAAAAGTCAAGTACCTGCCCAATGAACTGAGGAAGAAGGTGTATATAATCGATGAGATCCATATGCTTACCACCGAAGCCTTCAATGCACTGCTCAAAGTCCTGGAGGAGCCGCCGGAGCATGTGATATTCATAATGGCCACTACTGAACCCAATAAAGTAATACCCACTATAATGTCCAGGTGCCAGAGGTTTGACTTTTATCCCATACCCCCGGACCTTATAAAAGAAAGGCTTTCGCATATTGCCGGGGTCGAAAAGATATCCATAACGGATACCGCCCTGGACCTGGTGGCAAAGAATGCCGAAGGCAGCCTCAGGGATGCAGACGGGATACTGGAACAGCTGGCCGCCTATAGCGATGAGAAGATCGGGCCCGCGGAAGTGGTAAAACTCCTGGGCGTAGTAGATATAGAAGTATTATTCGAGTTTGTGGACATACTGGCTTCCAGGGATATCAAAAAGGGACTTATGATAACTGACCGGATAATAAGGGGAAACCAGGGACTTAAAGATTTTACTGTCGAGCTTATCGACCACCTGTACAATCTCTATACAGCAAAGAACTATGACAGCCCCCATAAGCTTATCGACCTCAGCCGGGATTACCTGGAAAGGTATCGCAGGCAGGCAGATAAACTGCAGAATGAGGAAATCGATTATTATATGGAACATTTCACCGAACTCCTTAAACAGATAAAATGGGGTGAAAGCTCCAGGACTTTCTTTAAGTCCTCCGTGATAAGGGCTCTCAATTTTATTGTCTTTGATGACAGTAAGCTGGAAAAAAAAGCCAGGGCATGGGAAAGCCGGCTGGATTCTATTGAAAGAAAAGTAAACGGCAGCATTCCCCGTACGGAACCGCCGGGGCCGGCAGCAGAAGCAGGAAGAGGCATGGATATAATAAGCAGAAGTGATGTGGAAGAGCCGGCCCGGGATGATCCTGCAGGCATCATAAGAGACGAGGATGCTGCCAGGGAGATCGAAGAAAGCCATGTCGCGGATAATAATAGTGCCGGAAAGAAGGTAAAAGGCGATAATGAAATAGCACTGATTGAAAGCAATATGGACAGGATACTGGAAAAACTCAAAAAAGCCAGGATAGCCGTACATGCCATGTTTGTAGAGGCGGGCCCGGGGCGCATAGAAGACGGCATACTTTATTTTTACCTGGAGGAAAATAAGCAATGGCACAAAGACCACCTTAATAAATCGGTTAATTCGGCCATAATAGCGTCTGTCATAAATGAAGTGACCGGTAAAAAATACGGGGTAAGATTCGAGACGGGGGATGTAAGGGAAAAAAACGGCAAAAACTCCCTGCCAGGCGGACCCCCGGAAGAAGAAGATCCGCCGATAAGTGTCCGGGAGCCGGAGGAGGACTATGAAGAAAAAGGGGATGCCGGCCTGGAGAAAAAGGCCGGGAAAAATGACCTACAGGCTGCCGGCAAAGACGGGCAGAAAGACCCCGGCGGGGAAAGCGGGGCAGGAGATAAAGATATAATGGAATATTTTGAAAAGAAATTTGAAATAAAGGAGTAAAAAATTGGGTTTTAACATGCAGCAGATGATGAAACAGGCAAAGATGATGCAGAAAAAAATGGCAGAGATACAGGAAGAGCTGAAAAATATGGAGTTCGAAGCATCAGCCGGGGGCGGCGCCGTAAAGGCAAAGGTCAACGGGGAACAGGAAGTCCTTGAGATCAGGCTGGATACGGAGATGATCGACGCCGAGGACCTGGATATGGTAGAGGATATGGTGATGGTGGCTGTAAATGATGCCCTGAAGCAGTCAAAGGATGAGGCCAAAAACAGGATGTCGGGCCTTACCGGCGGCATGAACATCCCGGGCATGTTTTAAACAATAAATAATATCTATATATGCCTCTTTATATAAAAAGTGTAGAAAACCTCATAAATGAGTTCAGGAAGCTTCCTGCTATCGGGCCCAAGTCTGCCAGGAGGATAGTATATTACCTGCTGAAGCTTCCCCCCCGGCATATACAGGAATTTGCCCGGGCCCTTACCGATATGAGGGAAAAGGTAAAGTTCTGCAGCATCTGCAGGAACCTTGCCGAAGGCGACATCTGCCATATCTGCAGCGATGCCTCCAGGGACCAGGAAAAGATCTGTATCGTGGAAGAAGTAAGCGACCTTATCATCATAGAAAAGACGGGCCGCTACCGGGGGCTTTATCATGTCCTGGGGGGCCTGCTTTCGCCCATTGAAGATGTAGGCCCAGATGAATTGAGGATACCCGCCCTGGTAAAAAGGGCCAGGGAAAAAGGGGTAAAAGAGGTTATAATTGCTTTAAACCCCACAGTAGAAGGGGAGAGTACAGCTATGTATATAAAGAAAATGCTGGCCCCCCTGGGCATAAAAGCCACTATGCTGGCCAGCGGGCTTCCTGTGGGTGGAGACCTGGAATATGCCGATGAGATCACCCTGGGACGGGCCATCTCCGACCGCCGGGAGATCTGACCGGGGGTTGCCGCCGCCATGCACGCAAACGCTGCCACAATTTATTAAAAAAAAAATCTTATTATGTTATAATCCAAAAGGTTTGCCCTGAGAAGGACAGGGCCGATCCAAAGACTTAATGTACCTGCAGGGGAAGGCAGGTTTTAGCAATTGTTTTTTCTAAAACATTACTGAAGGGGTACCAGGAATGAAGAACATGAAATCCATGGACGGCAATATGGCTGCAGCCCATATTGCCTATGCATTTACAGAAGCTGCAGCCATCTATCCCATAACGCCGTCCTCTCCCATGGGGGAGTATATAGATGAATGGGCAGCACACGGGAAAAAGAATATGTTCGGCCAGGTTGTAAGCGTAAACGAACTCCAGTCGGAAGCCGGAGCCGCAGGCGCTGTCCACGGCTCGCTGCAGGCGGGGGCGCTTACGTCTACCTTTACTGCATCGCAGGGACTCCTGCTGATGATACCCAATATGTATAAGATATCCGGGGAACTTCTCCCTGGAGTGTTCCATGTCAGCGCCAGGTCTGTAGCCACCCATGCGCTTTCCATATTCGGGGACCATTCCGATGTCATGGCTGTAAGGCAGACAGGATTCGGCCTTCTGGCATCAGGCTCCATACAGGAGATAATAGATATGGCGGGAATAGCACACCTGGCTGCCATAAAGTCCAGGGTTCCCTTTGTCCATTTTTTTGACGGTTTCAGGAGCTCCCATGAAATACAGAAAGTAGAGCTTATCGATTATGAGGACCTTAAAAGTATGCTGGATGAGGATGCCGTGCTTAAATTCAGGCAGAGGGCGCTTAATCCGGAACATCCTGTAACCAGGGGTACAGCCCAGAACCCCGATATTTTCTTCCAGGCAAGAGAGGCATCAAACAGGTTTTATGATGCGCTGCCGGAGATAGTCTCGGACTATATGGACCAGATCAGCAGCCTCACCGGAAGAAAGTACAGGCCTTTCAATTATGTGGGCGCCGAAGATGCCGAGAATATCATCATAGCCATGGGATCGGTTACCGACACCATTGACGAGACAGTGGAATACCTGAACAAAAACGGTGAAAAGGTGGGAGCCATAAAGGTTCACCTGTACCGGCCTTTCTCCGCAAAATATTTTATGGAAGCCCTGCCGGATTCTGTAAAAAGGATAGCAGTGCTTGACAGGACCAAGGAGCCTGGAGCTCCGGGAGAGCCGCTGTACCTGGATATAAGGAATATTTTTTATAGATCGGACCGCCAGCCCCTGATAGTGGGAGGAAGGTACGGACTCAGCTCCAAGGATACTACCCCCAGTCAGATAAAGGCGGTATTTGATAACCTGAAGCAGGATAAGCCCAGGGACGGGTTTACCATCGGGATAAATGATGATGTCACCCATCTGTCCCTGGACATAAGCCAGCATATAGAGACGGCTCCCGAAGGCACCATAAGATGCAAGTTCTGGGGCCTCGGCTCGGACGGTACCGTAGGCGCCAACAAGAATGCCATAAAGATAATCGGCGACAATACCGATATGTATGCCCAGGGTTATTTTTCCTATGATTCCAAGAAATCAGGCGGAGTCACCATATCCCACCTGAGGTTCGGCCACAAGCCCATAAAATCAACCTATCTGATAACAGAGACTGATTTTACCGCCTGCCACAACCAGTCATATGTAAACCAGTATGACATCATGAAGGGGCTTAAGAAAGGCGGCACATTCCTTCTTAACTGCCAGTGGAAGCAGGAGGAGCTGGAGGAAAAGCTGCCTGCCTCCATGAGGAGATACCTGGCGGAAAATGATATTGAGTTCTATATAATAGATGCTACCGATATTGCCCAGGAAATCGGACTGGGAAACAGGATAAATATGATAATGCAGGCAGCATTTTTCAAGCTTTCCAAAGTAATACCTCTTGATAATGCAGTCAAATACATCAAGGAAGCCATCAAGAAGACCTATGGCAATAAGGGTGAGAAGATAGTAAAAATGAATTATGAGGCGGTAGACAAGGGTATGGATGCCCTGGTGAAGGTCGATGTCCCCGCCAGCTGGAAGGATGCAGTGGAAACAGGAGATCTGGCGGAAGCCCAGGAACCCGATTTTATAAAGAATATACTGAGAGTGGCAAACAGGCAGGAAGGCGACAGCATACCTGTCAGTGCTTTTGTGGGTGCCGAAGACGGTACGTTCCCCCAGGGTACATCAGCATATGAGAAGAGGGGAATAGCCGTAAATGTACCGGAGTGGCAGAAAGACAACTGTATCCAGTGCAACCAGTGTTCCTTTGTATGCCCCCATGCAGTCATAAGGCCGGTCCTTCTTGATAAGGAAGAGGCAGGCAAGGCTCCTGCGGACTTCCAGGCCATACCGGCTAAAGGCAAGGGTATGGATGAATACCAGTACAGGATACAAATAAGCACCCTGGACTGCACCGGATGCGGAAACTGCGCTGATATATGCCCTGCAAAGGAAAAGGCCCTGGTAATGAAGCCGCTGGCCTCACAGGAAAAGCAGATAGGCAACTGGGAATTTGCCAGCGCAGTAAAAGTAAAAGACAATGTCATGTCTGCAGATACAGTGAAAGGAAGCCAGTTCAAGAAGCCCCTTTTCGAGTTTTCCGGTGCCTGCGCCGGCTGCGGGGAAACGCCCTATGCCAAGCTGGTAACACAGCTGTACGGAGACAGGATGATAATAGCCAATGCCACCGGATGTTCATCCATCTGGGGTGGTTCGGCTCCCACTACCCCGTATACGGTAAACAGTAAGGGACAGGGTCCGGCCTGGGCCAATTCACTATTTGAGGACAATGCTGAATATGGTTTCGGGATTGCTACCGGCATCAAGCAGATAAGGGACAAAATAGAAGGGTACCTTGAAGGACTTTCACAGATGAAGGTAAGGCAAGAGGTCAAGGATGCGGCAAAAGGATGGGTAGATTCCAGGGAAGATGCAGAAGGCAGCAGGGCTGCTTCTGCCAGACTGCTGGAATTGCTGGAAAACAGCACCGGCGACAGCCAGGCTGATGACCTGATAAAGAAGATCCTGGAGCTTAAGGACTACCTGGTCAAGAAATCTGTATGGGTATTCGGAGGAGACGGCTGGGCTTATGATATAGGTTACGGCGGACTGGACCATGTAATTGCATCAGGCGAAGATATAAATATACTGGTCTATGACACCGAGGTATACTCCAATACCGGGGGGCAGTCATCCAAGTCAACGCCTCTGGGGGCCGTAGCCAAGTTTGCCGCTTCAGGCAAGAAGGTAAAGAAAAAAGACCTGGGGCTTATGGCAATGACATACGGATATGTCTATGTAGCCCAGATAGCCATGGGGGCCAGCCAGAAACAGACACTTAAGGCCATACAGGAAGCCGAAAGCTATAAAGGGCCATCTATAATAATAGCTTATTCGCCCTGCATCAACCATGGTATTTATATAGGTATGGGCAAATCCCAGCTCAGGCAAAAACAGGCCGTGGATGCCGGATACTGGCACCTTTACAGGTACAATCCCCTGCTGGAAGATGAGGGTAAGAATCCGTTTGTGATGGATTCCAAAGAGCCTAAGGAATCATTCAGGGACTTTTTGATGGGAGAGGTAAGGTATGCATCGCTCACCAAGACATTCCCGGACATTGCCGAAGACCTGTTCTCCAGGGCGGAAGAAAATGCCAGGGCTAAATATATAAAATACAGGGAAATGGCAGAAAAATAGTTTTAACAATTGTAAAATAGACAATGGATATGTTTAAAGGCAGAAAAGACATTATAGTGATGAAATTCGGGGGCACTTCGGTTGCTGATGCTGAAAAGATGATGAAGGTAGCCGACAGGATAATCGCCGCCAGAAACAGTGGGAAAGATGTAGTAATAACAGTCTCTGCCATGGGCGATACCACCGACCGGCTTATCGAGCTGGCTTCCGGGATAACCGACAATCCTTCCAGAAGGGAGATGGACGTATTGCTGTCTACCGGGGAGCAGGTATCGATTGCCATGCTCGCCATGGCTATACATAAAAAAGGCTTTCCATGTGTGTCGCTTACCGGCATCCAGGCCGGAGTCTATACTGATGATGTATATTCAGAGGCCAAAATACTGAATGTAAAAGCAGAGCGGATACTCAGGGAACTAAAGCAAGGCAATATTGTCATTGTTGCCGGTTTCCAGGGCATCAATCATGGTGGCGACATAACTACCCTGGGAAGGGGCGGCTCAGATACTACGGCAGTGGCGCTGGCGGCTGCACTCAAGGCCGGTTACTGCGAGATATATACCGACGTGGATGGTGTTTATTCCACTGATCCCAATCTGGTAAAGGAAGCCATAAAAAAACGTTCTGTTTCCTATGATGAGATGCTTGAGCTTGCTTCCTCGGGAGCAAAGGTTCTGCATCTAAGGGCTGTTGAATTTGCCAAAAAGCATGATGTAGTAATACATGTACGGTCCAGTTACAATAATAATGAAGGGACATGGATAATGGATGTAGAAAAAAATGATAAAAGAATGGAGAAACCCCTGATAACCGGGGTGACTTATGATACCAACCAGGTAAAGATCTCCATATTTGAGCTGGAAGACAAGCCGGGAGAAGCTGCCAGGCTGTTTACAAAATTTGCAGAGCATAATATAAATATAGACCTGATCGTGCAGAATGTAAGCGAAAAGGGCCTGGCTGCCATATCGCTTACCATAAAAAACGAAGACCTCTTGCCGGCAAAAAAGGTCCTGGAGGAATTGCAGCAGAAGCATGTGGAGATAGATGATGATATCTCCAAGATATCCATTGTAGGTGCAGGGATGCAGTCCCACCCGGGTGTTGCTGCCAGGATGTTCAATATTCTGGCTGCCGACGGTATAAATATCGAGATGATATCCACATCTCCCATAAGGATATCCTGCGTGATAAGGAAATCAATGGCAAAGGATGCAGTCAGATCGCTTCACAATGGTTTTGATATAGCATAATTTTTATAACCATACGAAAAGCCCCCGGCGCCGGTACTGGATAAGGGGGCTTTATTGCTGCAATGTGCTTGTCATTATCCCCATATTGTTTTAACATATGCTTTCAACTTTTTTAAATAATGTCCAGGATGGTACCGCAGATGAAGAGAAAAGAATATAATGTGGCCATAGCCGGCGTTACCGGGGCCGTAGGCAGGGTATTTCTGTCAATTCTGGAAGAAAGGGATTTCCCGGTAAAAAACCTTATTCCCCTGGCGTCAGAGCGTTCTGCAGGAAAAAGGATAAGTTTTGCCGGGGAGGAGCTGGAAATAAAGCTCCTGGGAAAAGATTCTTTCAGGCAGGCCGATATCGCCCTTTTTTCTGCCGGCGCATCCCGCTCCAGGGAATTTGCGCCCCATGCGGTGGAAAGCGGAGCCATCGTAGTGGATAACAGCAGCGCATTCAGGATGGATGACGAAGTCCCCCTTGTTGTCCCGGAAGTCAATCCTGATGATATATGGAAGCATAAGGGAATAATAGCCAATCCCAACTGTACCACTATAATCATGGTAGTGGCCTTAAAGCCGATATACGATATTTCTCCCATAAAAAGGGTGATCGTATCCAGCTACCAGTCGGTATCCGGCGCAGGAGCCAGCGGTATGGTCGAACTGGAAGAACAGTTAAGGGAGATAATCTGCAATAAGGGAGATAATATCAGGACTTCGACCTTCCCTGTCCAGATAGCCAATAATGTCATACCCCACATAGACATATTCATGGAAAACGGCTATACCAAAGAAGAGATGAAGATGGTCCATGAGACCAGGAAGATAATGGGGGATCCCGACATCAGGGTCTCAGCCACAACGGTAAGAGTACCGGTGATGACATCACACTCGGAATCTGTAATAGCAGAGACTGAAGACAAGATACCCCTGGAAAAGGTCAGGCAGGCGCTTTCTTCGGCTCCCGGGATCATATTAAAGGATGATATTGAAAAGAGGGTCTATCCCACCACCCTTGATTCTTCCGGCAAAGATGATGTATATGTGGGAAGGATAAGGGATGACCTTACATCGGATACGGGTATAAATATGTGGGTAGTCGGGGACCAGTTAAGGAAGGGAGCAGCCCTTAATACCATACAGATAGCCGAGGAGCTTATAAAAAAATAAGCAGGGAGGCACCCCTGTCTGTAAAACGGCTGCCTGATCAAAATAATATATTTCCATTAGAACCGGATCTGTGAACTAAATTATGAGTTTAAGGCTTCTTTCTATGCGGTGAGACTCCTTCAGGAAATTATCATGCAGCATATCTGATTCATCGCTTATGATCTTGAGCTGGGATGCATCCATAAGGCTGGCAAAGCCTCTGTAAAATTCCTTTTCCCTGTCCAGGTGGCTGCATTCATATTTATGGGCCGGAGCCAGAAAATCCGGTACATCCAGGCCAGAAAATTCTTCCAGGTACTGGCTGTATTTTTCATACAGGGCTTCAGCATATTCCAGTTTGGAATCCAGGTCGGCTACTTCATTTTCAAATGATCTCAGCAGGCTGTTTATGCTGTTAAGATATCTCGATGATAAAAGGTTATAATCCTTCTGGTAGTCCTGGAATCTCTTTATCTTTTCTGCATCCTTTTTCCTGTCAGTTTTCATGAGGAACAGGACGCCTAAGGCCAGCGCCACTATGATCCCGCTGAGGGCGCCGTAAAGTATGGCAAGGTTAAAAAGTTCGAAATCCAGTACATTCTGGAGTTTGAGCAGATACAGGGTAAGGGTCAATATCTCAAGGAGCAGGGCCCCTACTATCATTATGAAGTATTTGAGCCTTATGACTTTGAAACCAAAGTCCCTGAAGAATAACCTCAGGTTTGCAACCAAAACCGCCTCCTGATAAAATTATTAATACATTATAAAATAAAATTATTATTAAATTAATATATTTTAACAATAATATTATATTAATACAATACTATTCATTAATATAAATATTTATAGGAATAAAAAAACCGGAGGGAGTAGCCGGCTATTTGTCTTCTCTTCTTATCTGCTCTATTTTTTTAAGCCTGGCGGCAAGTTCTCTTTCGAAGCCCCTGAAGCTGGGCCTGTAATATTTCCTGCCCAGTAGTTTTTCCGGCAGATAGGACTGACCGGCAACAGCATCCTTGAAATCATGATCATATTTATAGCCCTTGCCATAGCCGGCTTCCTTCATAAGACCCGTGGGGGCATTCCGTATATGATAGGGTACGGGCAGGGTGAGAAATTTCCGTATATCAGACATGACTCTTTTATAGGCCAGATACAGTGAATTTGATTTGGGAGCCAGCGAAAGATATACTGCCAGCTGGATTATAGCCAGGTAACCCTCTGGAGGACCTATGAACTCGAAGCTCTGCCTGGCAGCAGCGGCCTGCTTTATGGCTTCGGGATCGGCAAGCCCGACATCTTCAGAAGCAAATCTTATCATCCGGCGCAGGATGTACATGGGGTCTTCTCCGCCTTCCAGCATCCTTACTGTCCAGTATGCTGCCGCATCGGGATCGCTTCCCCTCATGCTCTTATGCAGGGCTGATATCAGGTTAAAATGCTCTTCACCGTGCTTATCAAATAAAAGCGCCTTTTTCTGGGTTACATCTTCTACTGCAGGCCTGTCGATCATAACGGGCCCCTTGCTGCCGGAAAATTTAAGGTCAAAGGCCAGCTGAAGTATATTATATGCCATGCGGGAGTCGCCGTCAGATACCCGGGCAATGAAATCCAGGGACTTTTCATCTATCTTTATGTCATATTTTCCCAGCCCGTTTTTTTTATCCTTTACTGCCCTTTTCACCAGGACCCTGATATCATCATCACCCAGTCTTTCCAGTATATAGGTCTTAGCCCTGGACAGCAGGGCCGAATTCACTTCGAAAGAAGGATTTTCCGTAGTAGCACCGATAAGGATTATGGTCCCGTTTTCCACATAGGGAAGGAATGCGTCCTGCTGGGCTTTATTAAAGCGGTGTATCTCATCGATAAACAGTATGGTACGGATACCCCTGTTTTTGAGCTCATGTTCCGCTACCTTCATTATATCTCTTATCTCCCTTATACCGGAGGTAACGGCAGAAAAGGATATAAACCGGCTTTGGGTCCTGTTGGCGATTATCCTGGCCAGGGTAGTCTTGCCCGATCCGGGCGGGCCCCATAATATCATGGAATGGAGCCTGTCGCCTGCTATCAGCCGGTGAAGCACCTTTCCCTCTGCTACCAGGTGTTTCTGGCCTACAAACCCGTCCAGGTCCCGGGGGCGCATCCTGTCGGCAAGGGGGATACCGGATCTTATTTGTCCTGTCATGTCCGGTGCCGGATCGTCAAAAAGGGTCAAAGCCTTATCATCCTTTTATAGTCTTTATATATATCATCCTGTCCCTGGGCCCGTCAAACTCACAGAAATAGATACCCTGCCAGGTCCCCAGTATCAGGCTTCCCTTTTCTACTATCAGTGTAAGGGTGGTGCCGATTATGGATGACTTAATATGGGAATCGGAATTTCCTTCGGGGTGGGTATAGCCCTCATTACGGGGAACCATGCGGTTAAGCTTGGAGTCGATATCGGACTTCACCGTGGGGTCGGCATTCTCATTTATGGTTATGCCGGCAGTTGAGTGAGGTATGTGGATATAGCAAAGGCCGTTCTCTATCCTTGCCCTGGAAACGGCAGCGCTTATTTCTCCCGTTATATCTATAAGGTCGGTCTTCTTCCTGGTGGACAGCTCAAGGACTTCAAACATGTTGCAGCCTTTCTGGTTCAAATTATTTACCGGTAAATACAATGATTATAATGCAAAACCGCCCGGCAATAAACAAATTTTTGCTTGTAATATTATATTTTATTATATATAACATAAAATGATGAAAAAAGGGACGAAAACATGCCCTTATGCTGCAGCTTATAGGACAGAAATATCAAAATATCTTAAGAAAGGCCGCCGGCATTGAACGGGGAAAATAAAAAATACAGCGTTGTGGGGATAGGCCATGCCATAGTGGATGTGCTGGCAGACGTAGAAGATGATTTCCTGTATGCCTGCAATCTGGAAAAAGGTGTTATGAAACTTATTGAAGAGACAGATATACAGGATCTGCACGACCGCATAACTTCCGCAGCCAGACAGTCAGGGGGTTCGGCGGCAAATACCATTGCCGGACTTGCTTCCCTGGGAAACAGCGTGGCCTTTATTGGCAAGGTAAGGGATGACAGCCTGGGAAATATATTTGAGAAGGGTCTAAATGACCTGGGCGTTGTCTACTGCACCAAAAAGGCGGGTTCCGGAAGGGCTACCGCCTGCTGTGTGGTCCTTACCACACCTGATGCCCAGAGGACCATGAATACCTGTCTGGGGATATCCGGCACCCTGGGGCCGGAGGACATAGACGAAAGAGTGATAAAAGCTTCCAGGATCCTGTACCTGGAAGGATATCTGTGGGACACGGAAGAGGCCAGGCAGGCTTTTCTAAAGGCCATGGATGCCGCATCAGACAGCCGGGGCCAGGTAGCGCTTACCCTTTCAGATCCTTTCTGCGTAGAAAGGCACAGAGATGGATTTCTGCAGCTTATGGAAAAGAACACTGATATATTGTTTGCCAATGAAGAAGAGATAAAGATGCTTTTTGAGGTAGAAACATTTGAACAGGCACTGGAAAGATGCAGCCTCTACGATATTATATTTGCCCTCACCCGGGGGGATAAGGGTTCCGTTATAGTCAGGGGCAGCTCCAGCCATATGATCAAGGCAAAAAAAGGTCTAAGCATAATAGACACTACCGGGGCGGGAGACATGTATGCTGCCGGCTTTCTTCACGGATATATTAATGACAGACCACTGTATATATGCGGTATGATGGGAAACCTTACCGCGTCTGCCGTACTTTCACATTTCGGCGCCAGGCCCATGGTATCTTTGCTGGAATATTTAAGAGAAAACGGACTGGAAAACTAATAACAGGAAGGAAATAAGATGGCAAAAGATGTAAAAGCGGAAATAGGGGTTTTTGGCGGCTCCGGTTTCTATTCATTCCTGGAAGATACCCGGGAGATCGATATAAAGACTCCTTACGGACCGCCCTCCGACAGGATAGTGCTGGGAGAAATAGGGGGCAGGGAAGTAGCATTTCTGCCCAGGCATGGAAAGAATCATGACCTGCCTCCCCATATGATAAATTTCAGGGCAAATATCTATGCCATGAAGGAGCTGGGAGTCAAATATATTTTTGGGCCCTGTGCCGCGGGAAGCCTGCAGCCGCATGTAAAACCGGGCCATTTTGTCATATGCGACCAGTTCGTGGACCGCACAAAAGGGCGCAGGGATACTTTCTATGATGGTCCCAGGACCATACATATAGCCATGGCAGAGCCCTATTGCCCGCATATGAGGAAAGTCATAGCCGAAAGTGCCCGGGAGCTGGGAATAGAACACCACAGACAGGGGACAGTGGTTGTCATACAGGGTCCCAGGTTCAGCACCAGGGCAGAAAGCAAATGGTATTCCTCCCAGGGATGGGAAGTCATAAACATGACCCAGTATCCGGAAAACTACCTGGCCCGGGAGCAGGAGATATGCTATGCAAATATCTCCCTTATAACCGATTATGATGTAGGCCTGGAGGGACATCAGGATGTAAAACCGGTGACACTTGAGGAAGTGGTAAGGGTATTTAATGAAAATAATGAGAAGATAAAGGACCTCCTGTTCAAATCTATCGAGAAGCTCGGCAGCCAAAGGAATTGCCTTTGCCGGACAGCGCTCAGGGATGCTATTATTAATTAAGGCTGGTTTTTAAAATAATATGAAGATCGTAATAGCCCCGGACAAATATAAGGGAAGCCTTTCCGCTCTCCAGGTATGCAGTATCATAGAGAATGCTGTAAAAAATATCGATCCTTCCATCGATACCGTATCAAACCCCATGGCAGATGGCGGCGAGGGTACAGTGGAGACCCTGGTGGAAAGCCTGGGGGGAGAGATCATAAGCCTTAAAGTCACGGGACCCCTGGGAGACAGTTTAATGGCAGGTTTCGGGATGCTGGAAGACGGCACCGCGGTAATAGAGATGGCCTCGGCTTCCGGGTATGTGCTGGTCCCCCGGGAAAAGAAGAATCCTCTGGAGACTACCACATACGGCACCGGGGAGCTCATAACCAGGGCTCTGGAGATGGGCAGCAGGAAGATAATCATAGGCATCGGTGGCAGCGCTACCAATGACGGAGGCATGGGCATGGCTCAGGCTTTGGGATACAGGTTCCTGGGAAAAGATGGAAAGGTCCTGGGTGCGGGAGGAAAGCAGCTGGAAAAACTTTCCCGGATTGATGACAGTCATGTCAACCATCTTCTAAAAAAAGCCGCCGTAGAGGCAGCCTGCGATGTGGACAATCCTCTCTACGGTAAAAACGGGGCGGCCTATATATATGCTCCCCAGAAAGGCGCGGATCCGGACATGGTAGAAAGGCTGGACCGGGGGCTTAAAAATTTTGCTGCCGTGGTGGAAAGGGACCTGGACATGGATTTGGCATCAATACCGGGGGCAGGGGCAGCAGGCGGACTGGGTGCCGGACTTATGGCATTTGCCGGGGCCAGGCTCAAGCCTGGCGCTGATATAATAATAGGATTGACCGGTCTTGAGAAGAAGCTAAAAGACGCGGACCTGGTGATTACCGGGGAGGGAGCCATGGACAAGCAGACATACTACGGCAAGAGCCCCTTCGGAGTTGCCCGTCTGGCTTCAAGATACGGGATACCGGCAATAACCATAAACGGCTCCCTTCTGGCGGGAAGAAAAAATATAGACCAAAATAATTCTTCGCTTTTCAGCGGAAATTTTTCTATAATAAACAGACCCATGGGTCTGGATGAGGCTATGGATAATGCAGAAGAGCTCCTGGGGGAGACTGCAGGAGAGATAATAAGGTTTTACATTGCAAGCACAAACAAGACATGGAGGAAATGATGAGACTCGTAGGAGAAGTAGATATCCCCGGAATTGAAAAGATGGGAAGCGGCAAGGTAAGGGAGATGTTTGCTTTCGACCATCAGATGCTTATAGTGACCACAGACAGGATATCCGCATTCGATTATATACTGGATACACTCATTCCCATGAAGGGCATAATCCTTAACAGGATATCTAATTTTTGGTTTGACTACCTTAAAGGTATAATAGATAACCATATACTGGAAACTGATTTTGAAAAATTCCCCAAATTTCTTAAAAAACACAGGAAAACGCTTGAAGGGCGTTCAGTGCTGGTAAAAAAAGTAAAGATATATCCCATAGAATGCGTGGTAAGGGGATATATAACCGGATCAGGCTGGCAGGATTACAAAAAGACAGGCATGATAGGCGACCTTAAGCTGCCGGAGGGCCTGTCCCAGTGCGACCGTCTTCCGGAGCCCATATTTACCCCTTCCACCAAGGAAGTGTCCGGACATGACATATCCATAACCATAAATAAGGCCAAAAAGATATTCGGGACTGATGTGATAAATGTACTCCAGGAAAAAACCATAGAGCTATACATGAAAGCTTCGGAATATGCCATTAAAAGGGGCATAATAATAGCGGATACCAAGTTCGAGTTCGGTCTTGACCAGGACGAACATATAATACTGGCGGATGAGGTATTGACTCCGGACTCTTCCAGGTTCTGGCCCCTGGATGACTATGAACCGGGCAGGGACCAGGCAAGCTTTGACAAGCAGTTTGTGAGGAATTACCTGCTTTCCACTACCTGGGACAGGGATTCGCAGCCGCCGGAACTGCCTGAAGCCATAGCCAGAAAGACGTCGGAAAGGTATATAGCAGCATACGAAAAGCTTACCGGGGAAAAATTCAAGCCATAGGCGGACCTTTTGAAAGTAGATGCAGCACTGACCAACCGCTTTGACCAGAAAGACCTTGATGTAGAAGTCAGGGGATCGGTAGCGGCAGTAATAGACGTGATAAGAGCCACCTCCAGCATAGCCGCACTTTTTGCCAGGGGAGCCGGCAGCGTGACTATTGCCTCCACTCTGGAGGAAGCTTACCGACTGAAGGAAAAAGAACCAGAAAAACTTTTATGCGGCGAGGTAAACGGACTTGCCCCTGAAGGCTTTGACCAAGGGAACTCACCCCTGGAATTTTCCAGGCTGGAGCTTGACGGAAGGGAAATCATACTCAAGACTACCAATGGTACTGCCTCATTTCTAAGGGCCGCAGGATCCCCGGCAGTCTATTCCCTGTCAGCATTAAACTTTACAGCTGCCATGGAAAAGATACTGCAGGAGGCGGAGAAGCTTAGAAAAGACATACTTTTTATCTGCTCGGGGGAACTGGGAAGACTGGCCTATGATGACGCATATATAGCCGGACTGGCTGTAAAATATATCATGGAAAACAGTCCGGGGCCGCCTGCATTATCCGACAGTGCCAGGCTGGTCATGTCCGCAGTCAGGGGTGAAAGGGATATTGAAAGCGCCCTGGAAGCCTCTACCAGCGCCAGGTCCCTCAAGGCGGTTGGCCTGGGTGATGACATACCTTTCTGTGCCCGTCTGGATGAATTTGATGTGGCGGTAAGGGCAGTTACCCTTAAGGATGAGACCCGGCTTCTGTCCGGCTGATACTACTGGTCCCTGTCCTCAAGGCAGCTGTTAAAATATACCCTTCCCTCTATCATGGCGACATCCTTTGATGAAAACCACCAGTGCCCTTCCAGGACCAGGTCTATCTGTACTACATAGGTACCCGGATTTTCGATATCATTTATAAGGACTTCCACCACGGCACTCTCGCCCGGCTCCAGATTTTCCTGGAGGGGGGTCCTGGCTGTCCTGTCATATTCCACAAAATCCACGTCCTGCCCGTAATAATGGTATCCCAGGCGAACCCGGTTTTCGCCGCTGGCCTTCCAGGTAAAATCGGAAGTATTGGTGACTTCCACCTTCACATAATTGTCGGTATCGGTACAAAGATAAGAGGGCATATAGCCATAGAGTTCAGCCCCCGCAGTTACGCTGCCGTAATCGGTGGTATCGGCTTCCTCCTCCTCGATAGCTTTCTGTATCTCTTCCAGTTCTTCCTGGCTGATGCTTGATTCCTGCTGTTTATTTCCGGTGTCATCTTCCTCTATGCCGTTCCCGGCAGTCCCGCAGGATATGAACAGCAGGGACATGCAAATAAGCAGTGCCGTCAGCATTACAAGTGAAGCATATCTGAATCTTCCCATCTTATTTTATACCTTTCTTCATAGTTATTTATGGCTAATATTGAATGCAATTATAGATTAGATTTATATTTTTTTGAATAAAAGGAAGTAAATATATATAATTAAGATTGAATAATTTATGCGGTTACCCGAAAGGCAGCAGTTATGACAACACTAGAAATAGCAGGACTTGCAGCAATAATACTGATATCGGCTTTTGCCGTGGTGGCGGTTATAGTGGCTATACCGCTTTTCCGGCTGCTTAACCGGATAAGGTCGATGGCGGACAGCCTGGGCGACAGCCTCATACCCATGGTAGAGAAGCTTAACGAGACCATAACCCATCTTAATACGGAAGTGGGTTCCATCTCCGATCTTACCCAGAGCATATCTTCCATAGTAGAGCAGCTGGAGAAAGTTATAAGGCTG
>CAYPXQ010000074.1:0-10893 GCA_964414685.1 uncultured Actinomycetota bacterium | reverse complement strand
CGGCGAGTTCCTGGCCGTATACTGGCCGCCGTCCAGGTGGTAGCAGGAAACAGGTCATTGCAGCATGAGATTTTCCGAGATCAAAAGGATAATGGCGCTAAGGTGCTGTGAAGAAGAACTTTACAGCATGGGTTATGATAATATTGCCGGAGTGGATGAGGTAGGCCGCGGCTCACTGGCAGGCCCCATGATAGCGGCTGCCGTCATACTGGACCGGGATAATATCATGATCGAAGGCATAGATGATTCCAAGAGGCTTGCGCCGCATTCCAGGGAAAGACTTTTCAGGAAGATAGTCTCTTGCTGCAAATGCTGGTCTATTGCCATGATAAGCCCTGTGGAGATAGATGAAAATAATATCAGTGAACTCAACATCAAGATTTTTGACCTGGCTATAGCCAGGCTTAAGATAAGACCGGATATATCCATATCTGATTTTTTAAATATTGACAGCAGCAGGCTTTCGTCCCTGAGCAGAACCGGATTCATCCCCCTGACCGGCGGGGACAGCTGCAGCATATCCATTTCTGCCGCTTCCATACTGGCAAAGGTCACCAGGGACAGGCTGATGAAAAGATTTTCCCGCTCCTATCCCGGTTACGGATTTGAAAGCAATATGGGCTACGGCACTAAAAAACACCTTGTATCACTTAAAAAATATGGACCCACCATCATACACCGCACTTCCTTTAAGGGAGTGGTCCAGTGATCATTTATGGATACGGATAATAAAAGACATATGGGAGGCCTGGGAGAGGAAGCAGCAGCAAGATACCTGACGGAAAAGGGATTCAGGATAGTCTGCAGGAATAGCAGCAGCCGGTGGGGAGAGATCGATATAATAGCCGAGGACAGCAAATGGATAATATTTGCCGAGGTAAAGACCAGGACTGGAAATCACTACGGCGATCCCGAAGAAAGCATTGATACTAATAAAGTAGAAAGAATAAGAAAAGCTGCCAGTCTCTTTCTTGTGGAAAAAGAATTTTGGGGTCAAAGGTCTGTAAGGTTTGACATAATCTCCATAGTGATAGACAGGAAGAAACTGGAAAGGTGCCTTCAGCAGCCGGCAGGCAATGCAGGGCTTGCGGGCAGTTACAGGAAGTTCAGCCGCCTGGAGCATATAATAGATGCTTTCTAGCCTTAATGGAGGGAATGCTTCCCCGGTTAACCGGGGAAGCATTATGCGGAGATAATGCTGATTGGAGCTTGAATCCAGTGTTCGTAAAGGATTATAGCAATATGGCATTATATTTTATTAATAAAAAGTTAAGGATTTGTTAAAAAATCATTAATCCGCCATATAATGCTGAAAATAATTGATATATAATGATGGCATTTACATTTTTTATTAAATAATGGAGTCTGGTATGGGCAAGTTCAATATTGAAGATATAGACATCCGTCAGAATGTAAGCGATTTTGCCGGCATAATAGAACCCGGGTATGAAAAGAAGATCCATGATGTGATAGTGGATATTGAAGCCAGGACCTCCGCGGAGGCGGCAGTTGTCACCCTGGACAGCCTGGAAGGCATATCTATTGATGAAGCTGCAAATAATCTTTTTAACAAATTCGGTGTGGGAAAGAAAAAAGTCAATAACGGTATCCTGCTTCTTATATCAAACAGGGACGGCAAGTTCCGTTTCGAACTGGGTTACGGCCTGGAGCATATAATAGATGAGAAGATGAGGCAGGATTTGATAGAAAAGGTAATGGGACCTGAATTCAGGAGGGAACATTTTGGGCCGGCAATACTGGGTTTTTTAAAACGGGTATCCCGGAAAATAGCCAGGTCCAGGGTCAGCAATATCTCGCTGGCGTCATGGCTTGCCGGCATGCTGTCCCTGGTATTTTCCGCTGCCGGTATTTTTTCCAGCCTGATGCTGGCCATTACTGTATATCCTGATATCGGGCAGCCCTCCGCCCTGGTCATGCTTTTTGTAAAGACATGTATCCCTGCCATGGCCCTGGCTCTGGCTGCCGTAACACTTGCCATAGCTGATCTTTCTATAGACCCGGAGATTCCCGGGGAACAAAGGATGATCTCAAAAAGCATTGCCGGGCTGATCATGGGGGTATTGGCAGTCATATGGTTATTTACCGCATTTTTCCTGTTTACCTTTCTGGCGGAATTTATGGCAGGCATCTTTTACCTGCCCACCTCAGGCTATTAGACCCGGATCGTGACAATACGCCTTAGCTTTCAGGCATAAAAGCAACAATGTAATTGCATAAATATATAATTGCATATATAATTTATGCATGTTTTTTAAACTGGACAGCTTTGCTCTTATCGGCATAGAGGCCATAAAGGTGACCATAGAGGTGCATATCTCCAGAGGTCTTCCCGGGCTTCATATAGTGGGCCTTCCCGGCCAGGCGGTAAGCGAGTCCAGGCAGAGGGTTCGTTCTGCAGTCATAAACAGCGGTTTTGAGTTTCCGGTAAAAAAGGTGATCATAAACCTTTCGCCTGCTGATATAAGAAAGGAAGGATCCCTATATGACCTGCCCATAGCCCTTTCCATAATGGCAGCCAGCGGACAGATCGAAAGCAAAAGGTTCAGGCGCAGCTGTTTTATTGGGGAGTTGTCACTGGACGGCAGGATAAACCCGGTAAGAGGCCTCATTTCCATGGCGGAAAAGGCAGAAGAACTTGATAAAAAATATTTTTTTGCGCCCTATGAGACAGCTGCACAGGCTTCCATGTTTAAAAAGGTGGATATCATACCCTGCAGGGACCTGAAGTCCACAGTAGAGATCCTGAACGGAAAAAGCAGGACAATACCCATAGACCGTTATCAGGAAGATGAGACGGATGATGCTGCGGGCGCCAGTCCGGATTTTTCAGAGGTAAAGGGACAGCTGAAAGCTAAAAGGGCTCTGGAGATAGCAGCCGCAGGAATGCATAACCTGCTTCTTACCGGCCCTCCCGGCAGCGGTAAGACCATGCTGGCAAAAAGGGTGATATCCATTCTTCCGCCCATGGATATGAAGCAGAGGATGGAAGTCACCAGGATCCACAGCCTGTGTGATGAGAGGATGGAGGGCCTTGCCAGCCAGAGGCCGTTTATAAGTCCCCATCATACCGTAAGCCGGGCCGGATTCATCGGGGGCGGCCTGGTGCCCAGGCCGGGAGCTATTTCACTGGCGCACCGGGGTATATTATTCCTGGATGAATTATCCCAGTTTCCTTCATGGCTGATAGAGGACCTGAGACAGCCTCTGGAAAGCCGGGAGGTCATAATAGCCAGGAACAGGAATTCATACTGCTTCCCCTGCAGTTTTATGCTGATAGCTGCCACCAATCCCTGCAAGTGCGGTTTCTGGGGAGACGGGAGGAGGGAATGCAGATGTACAGAAAGAGAGCTGGCAAGATACTGGAACAACCTCTCAGGCCCCATACTGGACCGGATAGATATGAAGGCCCAGGTCAACAGGCTTCCGGAAGATGAATATCTTGATACAGCAGATGGTGAGAGTTCATCTGTTATAAAAAGCAGGGTAAAAAAAGCGCATGCCGCCCAAAAAGAAAGATACAGGGGCCAAAAGGCGGTAAAATATAATTCCGAGGCAGGGCAGAATATATTGAACCAATGGCTAAGATGCGGGGCGGCGCCGGGAAAGATCATAGCCAGGGTCAGTAAAAGGTTCGAACTATCTGCAAGGGGTATGTCAGGGATAATAAAAGTGGCCAGGACCATAGCCGACCTGGAGGGAAGCCGGGAAATAGGACAGGAGCATATACTGGAAGCGGCAAGCTACAGGAAGGCTGAGAATTTTGGATAAAGATCTAAAATATCTTATTTACCTGCTTTTTTGCCTGGACATAAGTCCTTCCAGCTATATAAGGGTATTCAGGGAGAAAAACAACAGCATATCCAGGACAAACCGCTATTTTTTAAAAAGGCCTTTTCCGCAGCAGCCCCGGCTGGACGGCAGTACCGGGGACAGGCAGAATAAAGTGGGTGATTATGAAAGAATAATAACCGGTATCGAGAAGAAAGCCTTCAGGGTCATACACATAGGAGGCAGGGGATATCCGCCGGGACTGGAAAACATATATGTTCCCCCTCCTGTCTTATTCTGCCGGGGTGATCTTGACATAGACGGTTTTAATATTGCGGTAGTGGGCAGCCGGAGATGCACCAGGTACGGAAAGGATGCGGCATCGTATATCAGCAAAAGCCTTTCAAATATGGGTATCACCGTGGTTAGCGGGCTTGCCCTGGGGATCGACAGTATTGCCCATATGGATTCTGTAAGCGGCAGGGGAGGTACCATAGCTGTCCTGGGAAGCGGACCCGATGTCATCTATCCCCCTGAAAACAGGGATCTCTGCCGGCACATAATAGGTTCGGGAGCAGTTGTCACCGAGTTCCCGCCGGGCACGCCTCCTTTGAGGCAGAACTTTCCCGTAAGGAACAGGATAATAAGCGGGATAAGCAGGGGGGTAGTAATAGTGGAAGCAGGCAGCCGTAGCGGGGCTATGATAACCGGGGAGACGGCGCTGGAGCAGGACAGGGAAGTATTTGCAGTGCCCGGAAGCATATTCAGCCGTTCAAGCAGAGGATGTCATAAGCTTATAAATGGCGGAGCCAAGCTGGTGGAAAGTGCCGATGATATAATCGAGGAATTCCAGGATCTCTTCACCGTTTTCAGAAGCAGAGCCAGAGCCGGGCAGGCCGAAGGCAGAAGAAAAGCCGGTATAGAGGGGAAAGCCGGCAAGGTATATGATAATATCGGGCACAGGCCGGAAAGCCTGGACCGGATCAGCCTGAAAAGCGGACTGGCGGTAAACGAAGTCCTGAAAGCAGTTACTATGCTGGAAATGGAAGAACTGGTAAGGGAAGGACCCTCAAATCACTACAGGAGAAGTGAATAATCTTTGTATTAGCAGTTGTTTTTTATTAAAATGAGATATATTTATAGAAAGAAGGCTGGCAGGAGGCATCATGCCGTTATTTAGAAGGAAGAAGATACAGAGACCTAAGAATCCGCTGGGAATGGCGCTTTTACAGTATGACAATATAATAAAGAAAGAACTGGGCGGGCTGCTTAAGACCCTGGAAGCAGGAAAAAGTATCGATCCCAGGAAGGCTGAGGCAATACTTGACAGGTCGGTATATAAGCTGGACCATATACTTGAAGACATATCAAAAGAGAACTTGAAGATAGATTATATGTCTGATAAGGCCAGGTATATGATAATTGATATGATAGAAGGGCTAAAGAGCTATTTTGACAGGGCCAGGGAATTAGGCTTTGACGGAGAGAGGCTGGAGATGGATAAGAAAATAAAGGGTCCGGGAGAGATAGCTGCGGACAGGGAAAGCCTCAGGAAAAAGATGAAAGATATTGAAAGTGATTATACATAGACATGGATCCTGACACAAGCCTGGGATTGTATTTAAAATACTTAAGATATGAGAAAAACCTCACCGCAAATTCCATTGGGTCCTATAAAAAGGACATAAAGCAGCTTGGTTCATACCTGGAGTCCAGGGATATTAAGGACATGGCGCACATGGACCTGTCAGTATTCCGGGGATTTGTAAGACGGCTGGATGAAAAAAAATATGCCAACCGCACCATCATAAGGAAATATTCTTCCCTTATAAACTATTTCAGGTTCCTGGAAGAAAACAGGATAATAGACATACACCTGTCTCAGTTCATAAATGCTCCCCGGAAAAGGCAAAGGTATTACAATATTCTTTCTATGTCGGAGATGAGGCAGGTATTGGACCATATGGAAACAGGAAAGCCGGCAGATATCAGGGACAGGCTGTTAATGGAACTCATTTATTCTACCGGCGCCCGGGTGAGCGAAGTAGAGGGTGTGATGCTTGATGACATCAATATGAAAAAAAATGAGATAAAGGTAAGGGGAAAGGGCAGGAAGGAAAGGATAGTATATATCAATAGCGAAGCCCTTTACTGGCTGGATACATATCTTGGCGGAGCCAGGCAGAGCCTGAGTTTCAGCAAAGGCAGAGGAATTTACAGCGGGGACAGGCATTTATTTTTAAACAGCTCCGGCAGGGGGCTTACAGCCAGGAGCATAAGGAATATAGTAAAGAAAAATGTCAGGCTGGCGGGCATAAGCAAGAATATCACTCCTCACAGCCTCAGGCATAGTTTTGCCACACACCTTTTACAGAGGGGTGCCGGCATCAGGGAAATACAGGAACTTCTGGGACACGAAAATATATCTACCACATCTATTTATTCCCATATGGATATATCCAGGCTGAGAAAAGACTATAAAAAGTTCCACCCCAGGGCGGGGTAATAATTTTTTGCAAAAGATGTTGATTATTTGCCCGACAACATATATTATGTTAGACTTGTAATTTATAAAAAACACACACCGTCTGCGGTATTATGGTGGGTAAATTTGCGGTTAAGGCGGTGGAGGTAAACCATAATCAGGAGGTAGGTCTTGAGCGTTGTCACTATGAAGCAGCTCCTTGAAGTAGGAGTGCATTTTGGGCATCAGACCCAAAAATGGAATCCCAAGATGAAGAAGTATATATATACTGCCAAAAACGGCATATATATTATCGATCTTACTGAGACCCTGAGGCTTATACTGGAAGCCCATGACTATGTAAAAGAACTGGCGGCAGACGGAGGCACCATACTTTTTGTAGGCACAAAAAAGCAGACCCAGGATATAATCGAGAATGCCGCCCAGGATTGCGGCATGCCTTATATCAAGAACAGGTGGCTGGGGGGCACCCTGACAAATTTTTCCACCATCAGCCTGAGGACGAAACGTCTGGAGGAGATCGAACAGATGGAAGAGTCTGGTGTTTTTGACCGGCTCCCCAAAAAGGAAGTTCTGGGAATAAAGAAAGAACACGAAAAACTTCTTTATAACCTGGGAGGGATAAGGAATATGAAGAAGACACCTGATGCAGTTTTTATTATCGACCCCGGCAAAGAGACCATAGCAGTAAATGAAGCCAGGAAGCTGGGAATACCTATAGTAGCTATTACGGATACCAACTGCGATCCCGATGTGGTTGATTTTGTCATACCCGGAAATGATGATGCCATCCGTTCATGCGCCCTTATAACCAGGGTAATAGCAGATGCGGTCAAGGCAGGAGTGCAGGAAACAATAAAAAGGGAAAAGAGTCCTGAGGCGGAAGATGCCAAAAAAATGGAAAAAGAAAAACCGGAAGACGGATTAGAGGAAAAACCAGAAGATGAAGTCTGGGTATAAGGAAGGATATTATTAGATGGAAATAAAACCAGGATTAGTAAAACAGTTAAGGGAAAAAAGCAATGCGGGCATGATGGACTGCAAAAAAGCTCTTGTGGAGACCAATGGAGACCTGGCCAGGGCAGAGGAAGTACTCAGGGAAAAAGGACTGGCCCAGGCATCCAAAAAGGCTTCAAGGGCCGCCAGAGAAGGGATTATTGACAGCTATATACACCTTGGTTCAAAAATAGGGGTAATGCTGGAAGTAAACTGTGAGACGGATTTTGTTGCCCGGAATGAGATGTTTAAGGGGTTTGTCCATGATGTGGCGCTTCATATTGCCGCTGCCAATCCCCAGTATATATCCATTGAAGAAGTGCCTGGCGAAATAGTTGAAAAAGAAAAAGAGATATTCAGGAAACAGGCCGTAAATGACGGTAAGCCGGAAAACATAGTAGACAAGATAGCCGAGGGAAGGATCAAGAAATTTTATGAGGAGATAGTCCTTCTGGAACAGCCTTTTGTCAAGGATGCCGATAAAAAGATCGGGGACCTGCTAAAAGAAAAGATCGCCACCATAGGGGAGAATATAGTCATAAAGAGGTTCTGCCGCTATGTGCTTGGAGAAGAGTGATTTTTAGGAAAAATATTACCGGACAGATTATACAGCTATGGCTGGACTGAAATATAAAAGGGTATTGCTGAAGATCAGCGGGGAAGCGCTTCTAAGCAAAAACCATAATATTGATCCTTCCGTAGTATCGGGTATTGCCGGACAGATCAAGGAAGTGGCTGACCTTGGAGTGGAAATAGCCATAGTGATAGGCGGGGGCAATTTCTGGAGGGGCACATCCGCCAGCGCCAATGGAGTAGACCGCACCACTGCAGATTATATAGGCATGCTGGCAACCATCATGAATGCCCTGGGACTGCAGAACGCACTGGAAAAGCAGGGCGTCATGACCAGGGTGCAGACATCGATCTCCATGCAGGAAGTAGCAGAACCTTTTATAAGGAGAAAGGCTGTAAGGCATCTGGAGAAGAAAAGGGTGGTCATCTTTGCCGGTGGGACCGGAAATCCGTATTTTACCACAGACACGGCAGCTGCATTAAGGGCGCTGGAAATAGATGCCCAGATAATATTCAAGGCCACCAGGGTAGACGGAGTATATGACAGGGACCCGGAAAAATACAGTAATGCTGTAAAATTCAAGAAACTGGATTTTACCACTGTCCTGAACCGGGACCTGGGAGTGATGGATTCCACGGCAATATCTCTGTGTCGGGAGAACAACCTTCCCATTATTGTGTTTGATATAAAAGTACCCGGAAACATAAAAGGTGTTATAATGGGTAAAGAAATTGGAACTTTGGTATCAAAGGGGTGACTATGAGAGACAGGATCTTAAATGAAGCAAAAAAGAAGATGACCCAATCCCTGGAGAACACGCAGCACGAGTTTAATACCATAAGGACGGGAAGGGCTTCGGCAGCTCTCCTGGATAATGTATTTATTGATTATTACGGTACCAGGACCCCGGTGAAGCATGCAGCCAATATGAGTATTCCGGAAGCAAGGATGATAGTGATATCTCCCTTCGACCCCAAATTCTTAAAGGAGATCGAGACCCAGATAATAAAATCCGATCTCGGCATCAATCCCACCAATGACGGCAAAGTCATAAGGCTGGCCATACCGCCCCTGAATGAAGAAAGAAGACGGGAGCTGGTAAAGCTGGTAAAAAAAGTGGCGGAAGACGGAAGGATTGCCATAAGGAATATAAGGAGGGATGCAAATGAAGAGTTTAAGAAGATGGAATCCGAAGGCGGCATAACCGAAGATGACCTTATCCATTCGCAGAAGGAAGTCCAGGATGTGACTGATGAATTTATTGAAAAGATCAACAGCGCCCTGGAACAGAAGGAAAAGGAAATCATGGAAGTGTAGGTACACCTGTCTTGAACTTTTTTTCTTCAATATCCGCTTCGGACAAGAAAACAGCCGCCGATTATATCACAGGAGAAAACCTTCCCCTGCATGTGGCTATAATAATGGACGGCAACGGCAGGTGGGCTTTAAAGCGCAGGCTGCCCAGGAATGCAGGTCATAAGGCGGGAGTAGAATCCCTCAGGGAGGTAATAGCGGCGTGTATCGATCTCAGGATAAAGTATCTTACCGTATATTCATTGTCCAGGGAAAACTGGAAAAGGCCGGAAAAAGAGGTAAAATTCCTCCTGAACCTGTTCCTGGTCACGCTTAAGAATGAATTGAAGCTGCTTGACGGTCATGGTGTAAGGCTCAGGCTAATCGGGGACAGGTCCGATATCCCGCCTGAAGTGCTTAAGGCATATGAAGATGCCGAGAAAAAGACTTCTGCAAATACGGTGCTGAATTTTAATATCGCCCTTAATTACGGTTCCAGGCAGGAGATCTTGGATGCGGTAAAGAATGTATGCCGCCATATGAAGGAAGGAAGGATCAAAGAGACGGACCTGGATGAAGGCATGTTCTCTGATTACCTGTATACACATGGCATACCTGATCCGGACCTGCTTATAAGGACAAGCGGGGAATACAGGATAAGCAATTTCCTTTTGTGGCAGATATCGTATACTGAGCTTTACTTCTCAAAAGTCCTGTGGCCCGATTTTAAGAGGAAGTATTTTGTAAAGGCGCTGAGACAATACCAGAAGCGCAATAGAAGATTTGGAAAGGTTTAAAAGGCTCTATGCTGGTCCTGCAGTACATATTAGCCATAATTGGTTTTTCACTGATCATAATAGTGCATGAATTCGGCCATTTCCTGTCAGCCAGGGCGTCAGGCATGCATGTCCACGAGTTTTTCATAGGTTTTGGTCCTGTGGTATTTAAGCACAGGTCAAAATCTGGCACAGAATACGGACTCAGGGCTATTCCTGTGGGCGGATATGTAAAAGTCATGGGAATGGACAGAAATGAGGAGGTCCCTGATGATATGAAGGAAAAGTCCTATCAGGGAAAACCATTCTACAAGAAATTCCTGGCCATATTTTCCGGCGCCGGGTTCAATATGATATTTGCAGTGATACTTATAGCAGTATTTTTGAGCATGGGAGTCTATGAGCCCAGCAATATGATAGATTACGTACAGCCCGGCACACCGGCTGAACAATCAGGGCTGATAGAAGGCGACAGGGTAACGGCTATAAATGGCGAACCCATAGAGACATGGGATGAATTTGCGGCAGAGACACAGGCACGGCCGGGGGAAGAAGTGGTATATACCGTGATTAGAGACGGCCGCCAGATAGAGATAGAGACGGTCCTGGATACAGTCGACGGCAGGGGGTACCTGGGAATATCTCCCCGTTATATAGAGAGGCGTCCGGGTTTTTTTGAAATTGTAACTGAAAGTTTCAGCATGACCGGAGAGATCCTGGTGACCTATGTAAAGCTTTTCGGGCAGCTGTTTTCAGGGCAGATACCTTTTGCAGAAGCACGTCCTGTCTCGCCCATAGGAGTTGTAAGTATATTCCAGCAGTCTATCTCGCTGGGAATCCAGAATTTTATCCTGTTTATAGCCCTGGTCTCCATATTGATCGGCTTTGGCAACCTTCTGCCCATACTTCCCCTGGACGGGGGCAATATACTGCTTTTGGTGGTGGAGACTATAAGGAGGAAGCCTCTTCCGCAGAAATTG
>CAYPXQ010000073.1:0-2197 GCA_964414685.1 uncultured Actinomycetota bacterium | reverse complement strand
CCTGGGCAGATTCGAACTGCCGACACCAGGATTAGGAATCCTGTGCTCTATCCATCTGAGCTACAGGGACACAGAGCAAATAGAATAGTAGCAGAGCCGCAAAATCTTGTCAAAATAATTAAGGACGAAAAAATCCTTATTTCAGGGCCATATCTACTATATTATCAACAAGTTCCTCAAATGATATCCCTTCTTCTGCTGCTGCCATGGGAAGCAGGCTGGTATCAGTCATTCCGGGGGATGTATTAAGTTCAAGCACATAGGGGGTCCTGTCATTCTTATCAAGGATGATGTCCACACGGGAAAGGTCAGTGCAGTCCAGTGCCCGGTGAACCGCCAGGGCTGTGTCCTGGACTTTCTTCATATCTTTATCCGGGATCCTGGCAGGTATGAAATAATCGGTATTTCCTGACCCCCGGGATTCAAAATCAAAAAGATCATTATCCGGCACGATCTCAACCACCGGCAATACACGTGGATCTTCTTTACCTATGATGCTGGCTGCAAGTTCTATTCCGTCGGCATATTTTTCCAGGATGACTTTTTTGCTGTACCCCAGTGCCGATATTATGGCATCCGTTAGCTCTTCCTCCTTTTCAACCAGCTTGATCCCCAGCGCAGAACCCTGTGCCGAAGGCTTTACCACCAGAGGCAGGCCAAGCCTCTCCACGATCTGCGGCAGCATCTTTGAGGCGCCAAGCTCACTGAATGAGCTGCCATTCAGGAAATAGAACCGGGGAGTGGGGATACCCAGTTTATTGAATATCTGTTTTGACACTATCTTGTCAAAGCTAAATACATTTGCATATACTCCTGGCCCGGTATATGGTATTCCCAGCACTTCCAGCATCTCCTGTATGGTACCGTCCTCGCCATCTTTTCCGTGAAGGGCTATGTATGCAAGGTCATATTTTTCGGCTTTGAGGTTTTCTATGATATACTGGTCTACATCCAGCTTGGCGACTTCATAACCAAGCTTTCTCAGCGCATTAGATATTCTCTGTCCGCTTTTTATTGATATCTCCCTTTCCAGGGACCTTCCTCCCATCAGGACTGCAATGCTTTTTTTCATTTTGATCACTCTCTAAAAAGTAATATTTAATATCAGCTAAAACTCTTGTACAGCTTTATCCTGTCTTTTATGATCTTTGACAGTATCTTTATGCCTTTTTGTATATTATCCCGGGTCTCGGTGCAGAAGGCCAGCCTGGCAGCATCTGTTCCCCTGCCGTCTGCATAAAAACCGGTGCCGGGGACGAAAGCTACCTTCTTTCTTACTGCATCGGCAAGCACCTCTTTCATATTCAGGTACTCCGGAACCTTTAGCCATATAAAGAAACCCCCTTCCGGCTTTGACCACTCAGCGATTCCTGAGAGGTTTTCTTCCAGGGATACCAGCATGGTATCCCTTCTTTTCTTGTAGATCTTGATAAATTCCCTGATATTTTCTTTCCAGGCCGGATCTGAAAAATATTCAAAGGCTATCCTCTGGGAGAAGGTGCTGCCGCAGAGGACCGCAGACTGGACTCCAAGGGTAAGTTTTTCCAGTACCGGGTGGGGAGCTGCGATCCAGCCTATCCTGAAAGCCGGAGCCAGCATCTTAGATAACGTGCTTATGTATATGACATTCCTGTTATCCCCCTTTATATCAAGTTCCTTTATGGTGGGTACAGCTTTACCGTCATAACGCAGCATCCCGTAGGGATTATCCTCAATTATTATAGTATTGTGCTTTTTGGCCAGACCCAGGAGTTTCTCCCTGCGGTCCAGGCTTATGGTAAAGCCTGAAGGATTGGAAAAATTCGATACCACGTATATGAACTTTGCCTGGATCTTCCTGGCCGCCAGGTCTTTTAGGGCATCCTCGGCCTTCCGGGTATCAATGCCCTTTTCTTCCACCGGTATTCCGATGATCCTGGCCTCATAAGCCTTAAATGCATTTAAGGCCCCCGTATAGCTGGGCGCTTCGGTGATCACTGCATCGCCGGGGTCTATAAAAGTCTTTGCCAGCAGGTCAAGAGCCTGCTGGCCGCCCGTAGTCATCACCAGGTCTTCCTCGTCTACTTCTATGCCCTCGATCGCCATTACATCTATGAGCTTTGTCCTCAGCGGATAGTAACCGGTTGAATCACCATACTGCAGGCTTATGTCTCCGTCTGTCTTAAGCGACCTTTTGATATATCTTTCCAGTTTCTGG
>CAYPXQ010000072.1:0-3367 GCA_964414685.1 uncultured Actinomycetota bacterium | reverse complement strand
CGGACTTTTTTGTGAAAGGATATTCGGTCCCACCAAGGACTGGGAATGCTATTGCGGAAAATACAAGAGAGTCAGGTTCAAGGGCATAATCTGTGAAAGATGCGGCGTGGAAGTGACCCGTTCCAATGTTAGAAGGGAAAGGATGGGCCATATCCAGCTGGCCTGCCCGGTATCACATATATGGTTCTTCAAGGGAGTCCCGTCAAGGATGGGATACATACTTGATATAAGCCCCAAAGACCTGGAGAAAGTACTGTATTTTGACTCATATATAATAACATCTGTTGACAGGGAAAAGATAAAGGCTGACGGGGACCGTATAAAGGAAATAGAAAAAGAGGCCCTTAAAAAAGCCGGGGAACTCCACCAGCAGCGGATCGAGGAGATAAAGGCCAGCAAAGACGAGATAATCGAAGCCAGGGATGATATCGATGAAGACGAGCTCAAGATGGAAGACGAAGAAGACCTGGACGAAGAAGACCTTGAAGATGAAGAGCTTGACGAGGAGGACGGCGCTGATATTGATGAAGTATCCGCAAAAGAAGAATCTGACAGGCAGGCCGCAGCCGCCAAAGCCAGGTCGGAAAAGGTAAAGCTTATAAAAGAGACAGAGAAGATGCTGGAAGAGGAAGACGAGATATATCAGGAAGAGATCGACCTCTTAAAAAGGGCGGGAACATTTTTCTCCAACCTGGAAGAGAAGATGCTGGTCTCTGACGAAGCCCTGTTCAAAAAGATGATGGCGGTATACGGGGACTATTTCAATGGCGGAATGGGCGCCGAGGCAGTAAGGGAGCTGCTCAGGAGTATAGATTGCGAGAAGGAAGCCGAAGAACTGAAAGACACTATAAAGAAGTCCAGGGGTCAGAAGCGCAGCAGGAGTATAAAAAGGCTCAAGATAATATCAGCTTTTATCGGTTCCAGCAATAAGCCTGATTACATGATATTGGAGATACTTCCGGTCATACCACCCGACCTGCGCCCCATGGTGCAGCTGGACGGGGGACGATTTGCCACCTCCGACCTTAATGACCTTTACAGGAGGGTCATCAACAGAAACAACAGGCTCAAGAAGCTTCTGGAGCTGGATGCACCCGAGATAATAATAAACAATGAAAAAAGGATGCTCCAGGAAGCAGTAGATGCATTATTCGATAATGGAAGAAGAGGCCGTGCCGTAGTCGGAGCAGGAAACAGGCCCCTGAAATCATTGAGCGACATGCTCAAGGGAAAACAGGGCAGGTTCAGGCAAAACCTTCTGGGGAAAAGGGTGGACTATTCAGGAAGGTCCGTGATCGTGGTCAATCCTTATCTGGAACTTGGACAGTGCGGACTTCCCAAGAAGATAGCCCTGGAACTTTTTAAACCTTTTGTCATGAAGAGGCTGGTTGATGAAGGATATGCCCAGAATGTAAAGAGCGCCAGGACCATGGTTGACAGGGAAAGCGAGGAAGTATGGGATATACTCGAGGATGTCATCAGAAACCATCCCGTGCTATTAAACCGGGCCCCCACCCTTCACCGGCTGGGGATCCAGGCATTCATGCCCATACTGGTAGAAGGCAAGGCCATACAGATACATCCCATGGTATGCCCTCCTTTCAATGCAGACTTTGACGGAGACCAGATGGCGGTACATGTGCCCCTGTCCAATGAAGCAAAGGCAGAAGCCATGATACTGATGCTCTCGGCAAACAATATACTTTCGCCTGCCAGCGGGGAGCCCATAGTAGTGCCTTCCCAGGACATGATCCTTGGAGTATATTACCTGACCTCTGAAAGGGAAGTCTCCAGCGATAATGAGAAATATTATAACGGACCTGACGAAGCCCTGCATGCACATGATTATGACATAATATCACTGCATACGCCCATAAAGGTAAAAATAGAGGACAAACCTGTAAAGACTACTGCAGGCAGGATAATATTTAACCAGGCACTGCCGGATAATTACAAGTTCGTCAATAAGGAAGTCTCAAAGAAAGAGCTTATAGGCATAATAGCAGACTGCATAGGAAAATATCCCCAGTCTGAGATAATCAAAGTTTTGGACGGGGTAAAATCTATCGGATTCAAGTATGCCACCAGGTCGGGACTTACCATAGGCATAGACGATATAAGTGTCCCAGATAAAAAATACAGGATACTGGAAAAAGTAGAAAAGAAGATAGAACAGATAGAAGATTATTTCAAGCAGGGGCTCATAACTGATTTTGAGAGGCATCAGAGGATAATACAGACATGGTCCCAGGCCAATGAAGATGTGGCCAATGCAATGGAAAAGAATTTCGACAAATTCAATCCAGTCTATATGATGGCGACTTCGGGAGCCAGGGGCAATATCAAGCAGCTGAGGCAGCTGGCAGGCATGAGGGGCCTGGTGGCAAATGCCCGTGGAGACATCATCGGCAGTCCCATAAAATCAAACTTCAGGGAAGGCCTGAATGTCCTGGAATACTTCATCTCCACGCACGGCGCCAGGCAGGGACTGGCGGATACGGCACTGAGGACAGCCGACTCCGGATATCTTACCAGGAGGCTGGTTGATGTGGCCCAGGATACCATGGTCACCATTGAGGACTGCGGGACAGAGGAAGGAATATACCTCTATGTCCTGACACTTGAAGGAGAACCCAATACAAACCTCGTCGGCAGGATAAGCATCGACCAGGTAAAAAACCCTGCCACGGGAAAGCTGATCATAAAGGCCGGGGAAGAGATACAGGACAGGCACCTGCAGAGGATGATCCATGCCAATATCGAGAATGTAAGGGTGCGTTCTGTCATGAACTGTGAAGCCGAATCGGGCGTGTGCCAGAATTGCTACGGCCGTGATCTGGCTTCGGGCAAACTGGTGGAGATAGGCGAAGCCGTAGGTACCATAGCAGCCCAGTCAATAGGTGAGCCCGGTACCCAGCTTACCATGCGGACCTTCCATACCGGCGGTGTGGCTTCCACTGTTATCCAGCGGTCGATCAAGTCTCCGGTAGAGGGCAAACTTGTATTCAAGAAGGAGCTGTTAAAAGACCTGGGCCTTAAGAAAGATGATCTCATCGATGGGGGTACAGGCGAGGTAATGGAGATAAATATAGAGCATATACCCCATAAGCTGGTTTTCCAGGTACAGATGGAGCAAGGGGATATAGTAGATGTCATAACACCCCAGGGCGAGATACTCCAGCTTAACAAAAATATCAACGTATCTTCCGGAGAGACCTTTGCCAAGCTGATAATGACAGCCAAAAGGAAGACCCATGTCCATAAACACGAGAAGACTTTCGAAGGTATTGATATAACCAGCGGTCTTCCCAGGATAGTGGAGCTGTTTGAAGCCAGGAAACCCAAGGAACATTCATTTATTGCCGAG
>CAYPXQ010000071.1:0-2102 GCA_964414685.1 uncultured Actinomycetota bacterium | reverse complement strand
TAGGAGCCAGGATAGCCAGCCCCCTTATAGCCGGCATATCAAGAGACGGCAATTTCCTGGCCTCCGACATGCCGGCGGTACTTGAGCATACCAGGAATTTCCTGGTTATAAATGATTATGAGACAGTGAGGCTTACCAGGGAAAAGGTGGAGATATTCGACCAAAAGGGCGAGCCAGTGGACAGAAAGCCCTTCAGGGCAAACTGGAGCATAAGCAGTGCCGAAAAAAGCGGCTATGAGGATTTTATGCTGAAAGAGATCTTCGAGCAGCCTTATGGCGTAAAGGAGACCATGAGGGGGAGGCTGGTAAACGGCGAGCTTGATTTTGATGAGCTCAACCTGACTACGGCACAGATAAAGGACCTGAAGAAAGTCCAGATAATAGCCTGCGGCACTTCATACCACGCCGCCCTTATAGGAAAGCAGGTAATAGAGAAGTGGGCAAAAATACCTGTGGAAGTGGATTATTCCTCCGAATACAGGTACAGGGATCCCCTGGTGGAAGAAGGATGCCTTTTTGTGGCTATAACCCAGTCAGGCGAGACCATAGACACCCTGGCCGCCATAAGGGAAGCAAAGTCCAAGGGCGCAAAAGTGATGGCCATCACCAATGTGGTGGGAAGCACCATCGCCCGCGAATCTGACTCAGTCATATATACCCATGCCGGTCCGGAGATAGGGGTATGCGCCACCAAGACTTTTACCGCCCAGATAATGGTCATGTACCTTATGGGGCTTTATTTCGGCAAAGTCAAAGGACTGTTGAATAAAAGGCAGTACCAGAAGATAATCGAAGAACTCCACAAGATAACTGATAAGATACAGGATGTGCTGGACCGGGCGCCTGAGATAAAGAAAATAGCCGACCATGTATACAGGAAGACCTGTTTTTTATTCCTGGGAAGGATCTATGGATTCCCAGCGGCCCTGGAAGGAGCCCTTAAGCTAAAGGAGATATCCTACATACATGCAGAGGGGTATCCGGCGGGGGAGATGAAGCACGGTCCCATAGCCCTTACCGACAGGAACACGGCAGTAGTGGGGATAATGCCCCGGGACCCGGTCTATGATAAGATACTTTCTAATATACAGGAAGTAAAGGCAAGGAAGGCTTCCATAATCTCCATAGTGTCAAAGGGGGATAATAACACGTCCAGATATGCAGACTATATATTCGAAGTCCCGGAGACACTGGATGAGCTTTACGGGATAATCACCATAGTTCCCATGCAGCTTTTGTCATATTATATAGCCAAGAACCTGGGAAGGGATGTGGACCAGCCCCGCAACCTGGCAAAAAGCGTTACCGTGGAGTGATATCTTGGAAGTCTATGGAATAGGTACGGATATCATAGAAGTGGCAAGGATCGCTGCCGCTATTGAGAAAAACGGCAGCTTTCTGAAGAAAGTCTATACCGGATCCGAGATAGAATACTGCCAGGGCAGGGAAAAAGGCAAATACCCCAGCTTTGCCGCCCGGTTTGCCGCCAAGGAAGCCGTGGCCAAGTCACTCTCCCAAGGAGTAGGGAAGAATGTCTCCCTAAATGAGATAGAGATCTCCAATAACGAGGGGGGAGCACCCTATATTACCCTTCATGGGAATACCCTTGAGTACAGCCGCAGGCTTGGCATTAAGGAGATAAAGATATCGGTATCTGCCACTGATAGCTTTGCCGTGGCCTATGCCATGTCATTTAGTGGGTAGGGATCGGCAGCCCAAAGCGGTGCAATAGCAAAAACTTCCAGGATCAAAATATTGTTACAAATACCGGTTCGGCAGATTCTTATCCATGGCAGCATTCAGAAAGCTATTCTCTTGATGAAGGTTTATATGTTGCATATGTTGTGACCGATATTATTGGGTTTACTGATTATGAGATGTTTAATATAACCGGCTGCAGAGAGACAGATGGAGAAGGGAAAGCCTGGGTACGTACTATGCCTATGACCTGCTGTCAGGTATTTATAAATGAAGATGACATGTTTGAGTTTATTTTCTGGTATCCCTATAAGAGTAATAATTGGGTAAGGATCTATGACATGGAAGATAACCTGGTAGCTGAGATGGAAGTACTTTTAGATGATCCCCATATAGTGGTAGAC
>CAYPXQ010000070.1:0-6086 GCA_964414685.1 uncultured Actinomycetota bacterium | reverse complement strand
GCCCAGCCGGGGGCTGACACAGCTCCGGAAGTGGACCTGGAGCTGGAATAAAAGATGCCGGGATATATGACAGCAAAAACTGCAAGGATATCCGTATTTCTTTTAACTGCACTCTGCTGCCTGCTGTTATTTTTAAGCCCCATCCAGGCCCAGGATGTCAAATATCCCGATTATATCGGCTATGTGAATGACTTTGCCGGGATCCTTGACAATGCTTCTGCTTCAGACCTTGGAAATCTTATCACAGGAATAGAAAAAGATACCGGGGCCGAGATCGCAGTGGTAACCATAGATAATCTCCAGGGAATAACCATAGAAGAATATGCAGTAGAGCTTTTTGAGAAGTGGGGCATAGGGAAAGCCGGAGAAGATAACGGCCTTCTTATACTGGTGGCTCTTCAGGAAAGGCAGGTAAGGATCGAAGTCGGGTATGGTCTTGAAGGGATCATTACCGACCTGGAAGCGGGCAGGATAATAGACGAGATAATAGTGCCCAGTTTCAGGGATGGAGAATATAGCCGGGGCATCTATGATGCTGTAGTTACTATATCAAACCAGGTATACGGGGAAGAAGAACTTGCCCTGGGAGACGAAAGTGAGGGCAGATCAACGGGATCAGGCAGTTCTTTATCAGCGGTACCGGTCGGGTGCTGGTGCTGTTTTCCGGTATTTCTATTTTTTGCCGTTATCATTTTCCTGGTTAACCTGTTTAAGAGAAGATGCCCCCAGTGCAGGCGTTTCTGGGCCCTTGCCATAAAGACAGAAGTATTAAAAGCAGCTTCATATACCGCCTCTGGCAGGAAGCTGATAGAAAGGTCCTGCAGGTACTGCAGCTTTCATGATAAAAAGACGGTTACCATACCCAAAAAGACCAGGTCTTCAGGGTCCGGCAGCGGAGGCGGATGGAGCGGAGGGTCGTCCGGGGGAAGTTTCGGCGGCTTCGGAGGCGGCTCATCAGGAGGAGGCGGCGCCAGCGGCAGCTGGTAGTAAAGTATAAAAAGGATAGGAGGTATATATTATGAAGATAGCCATATCAGGTAAAGGAGGAGTAGGAAAGACCACGCTGTCGGCATGCCTGGCCAGGTATTTTTCTAAAAAGGGCAATAAAGTAATAGCTGTAGATGCAGATCCTGATGCCAACCTGGGTACGGCCCTGGGTCTTGATTATGAAAAAGCGGAAAGCATACTCCCGCTTACGGATATGAAGGAACTGGTAGAAGAGCGTACCGGCGCCAAACCGGGAGGCTACGGCGCCTATTTCAAGCTTAATCCCAGGGTAGATGATATCCCGGAGAAAATTGGCGTGGATGTGGATGGGGTAAGGCTCCTGGTAGCCGGCACCATAAAGGCCGGCGGCAGTGGTTGCTACTGCCCGGAAAATGTAATGCTCAAAAGCCTTTTCAGGCACCTGGTACTGAACCAGGACGAGATAGTTATACTGGATATGGAAGCAGGCATAGAGCATCTGGGCCGGGGCACCACAGAGAACATGGACCTGCTTATCATAGTGATCGAACCGGGTCTCCGCAGTATACAGACTGCCAGGGCGGTTAAGAAGATGTCTGAAGACCTGGGGATAAAAAAGCTGTTTGTAGTGGTAAACAAGATAAGGTCTGAAGAAGAAGAAAGGCTGGTAAGGGAGAAACTGGACGATTTTGAAGTATTGGGAATAATGCCTTACAGCGACAGTATAAGAGAGTCTGACCTTAAAGACTTCTCCCCCTGTGATTCCGACAAAGAGTTTACCGGAAGTATTGAAAAAATTGCTGCCAGATTGCAGGAATATATGGTAGAAGATAAATAGTTTTGTGGTATTATACTGGTATTTAATTTTTAAAAACAGGAACGGTGGTATTCATTGTTTAAAATAGTAAAGAAAAAAGAGCTTGCTCCCGATATTGCCCGTTTTGATGTAGAAGCGCCCCTTATTGCCGGAAAGGCCAGGGCCGGACAGTTTGTGGTCATAAGGGTGCGCGAAGACGGGGAGAGAGTTCCCCTTACCATAGCTGCATATGACCGGGAAAAGGGTATCATAACACTGGTGGCTATGAGGGTGGGGAAATCCACAGCCCTCCTGGCAGAACTGGACCAGGGCGATTCTATAATCGACCTGGTGGGTCCCCTGGGTAATCCTACCGAAATAGAGGATTATGGAAAAGTGGTATGCGTGGGGGGAGGCGTGGGCATAGCTCCAGTCCTTCCCATAGCCCGTGAGCTAAAGGCAGCCGGATGTCATGTGGTATCCATAATCGGGGCTAAGACAGAAAAACTCCTGATACTTGAGCAGGAGATGAGGGAAGCATCCAGCGAACTCCATATATGCACAGACGATGGTACCAGGGGCTATAAGGGTTTTGTGTCAGGACTCCTGGACGATATCCTGAAGCAGGACATAGTAGATGAAAAGAATAATAAGACCGGGTTTAAAAGGTGCTGGGCCATAGGGCCGGCAATAATGATGGCTTCAATAGCAAAAGTCACCAAAAAGTACGGCCTCAAGACCATAGTATCCTTAAACTCCATAATGGTCGATGGTACCGGCATGTGCGGCGCCTGCAGGGTCGAGGTTGGGGGAGAGACGAAATTTGTCTGTGTGGACGGCCCCGAGTTCGACGGACATGAAGTTGATTTCGACCTTCTCATGTCCCGGCAGCAGATCTACTGCGATCATGAAGGGGTATGCTATGACCAGTACCAGGAAGAGTGCAGGTGTAAGAAATAATTGAACCGGAATTATTAAAAAGGATCCAGGGACCAGGAAAGGTTTTCAATGTCATCTAAAGAAAAGGCCAATAAAAAGACAAAAAAGAATAAGATACCCAGGACACCCATGCCCCAGCAGGACCCAAAAGCAAGGGCAAAGAATTTCAAAGAGGTAGCTGAAGGATATTCCGAGGAGGATGCCCTGCTGGAAGCATCCAGGTGCCTCCAGTGCAGGAATCCCAGGTGTATACGAGGCTGTCCCGTAGAGATAGATATAAAAGAGTTCATAAGACTTATAACAGAAAAGAAATTCGGGGAATCACTGGAAAAGATAAGGGAGAAAAACACTCTGCCGGCAATATGCGGAAGGGTATGCCCCCAGGAAGACCAGTGCGAGAAGGAATGCATACTGGGAATAAAGGATGATCCGGTAGCCATAGGCAGGCTGGAAAGATATGTGGCTGACAGGGAATTAAAAAGGCTTTCCGAACAGGATAAGGAATGCGTTTATCTTGACGGCAATCATAAATGTACCAGGGAAAAGGTGGCTGTTATCGGTTCGGGCCCCGCGGGGCTTACCTGTGCTGCCGAACTGGCAAAGAAAGGCTACAGGGTAACTGTTTTTGAAGCCCTGCACAAAGCAGGGGGAGTCCTGGTATACGGCATACCTGAATTCAGGCTTCCCAAAGAAATAGTGCAGAAGGAGATCGATTATCTGAGATCCATGGATGTGGACCTTAAGGTCAATATGGTAATGGGCAAGATACTTACCATTGATGAGCTTTTCAAAGACGGTTATAAGGCTGTCTTTATATCAACCGGTGCCGGCCTTCCATATTTTATGGGAATACCGGGGGAAAACCTTAACGGAGTCTATTCAGCCAATGAATACCTTACCAGGTCAAACCTTATGAAAGCATACAAGTTCCCCGAATGCGATACCCCCATAATGAAGGGGGAAAATGTAGCTGTGGTGGGCGGAGGCAATGTAGCCATGGACTCGGCCAGGACTGCCCTGAGGCTGGGAGCGAAGAATGTCTACCTGGTATACAGGCGGAGCGAGGCTGAGATGCCTGCCCGTGATGAAGAGATAGAGCATGCCAAAGAAGAGGGAATAATCCTTAAGGTGTTAAATAACCCGGTGGAGATAATCGGCAAAGAAGGCTGGGCGGATAAGATGAAGGTAATACAGATGAAGCTGGGGGAACCGGATGAGTCCGGAAGGAGGCGCCCCATACCCATCAAGGGATCCGAATACGATATAGATGTGGATGTGGTCATAATAGCCATAGGACAGGGGCCCAATCCGCTGCTTATCATGACCATCCCGGAGCTGAAGCTGAATTCGCGGGGTAATATCGCAGCTGACCCGGAAACTGGAAGGACATCGGTAGAAGGTGTCTTTGCCGGAGGCGACATAGTGACCGGAGCCGCAACTGTCATCCTGGCCATGGGAGCCGGCAGGAAGGCTGCTGCATCCATGGATGAATACCTGAGGACCGGTAAATGGTAAAATAACTGTGCTGTCATTTGGATAATCCTAAAAAATTTGACCTTATGCCAGAAATAAGGTATCCTATTGATAATAGTAACAATTATTACTTGCATTTATTCTTTTCCGCTACAATGGTTACTATATATTTAAGGGGTATATTATGGCGAAGGTAGATAATGAGTTTAATGGAAAAGAGTTAAAAAAGTTTTACCAGGATAAGATAACCAGTTCGGGATTCAAGATCACCAAACCCAGGGATGTGATAATAAAAATCCTCTCAAAGTCATCCAAACTGCTTACTGCTGATGATATATATATGCAGGTAAAGGATGTCGATCCTACCATAGGAGTGGCTACTGTATACCGGACACTGGAGCTTCTGACCAGGCTGAAGATCGTTTGCAGGATAATACTGGGAAGCGGTCGTTCATATTATATGCTTTCCCGGGAATGCGCCAGAGAGACCTTCACATATATGATCTGCGACAACTGCAAAAAGATCATCACCAATAACCAGTGTCTCAAAAGTGCCGTAAAGGTCAGGCTCAGGGAGAATGCTGAAGAAACAATACTGAAGAACTGTAAACTGAAGGTAGATAATTACCAGATACTTTTCACCGGCCTTTGCGATGAATGCAGCGGCAAATAGCCAAAAAGTGAAATAGAGTCTTCAATATTCCTGCAATTTTTCAAGACTGCAATAATTTGTGAAACAAAGTTGTTACAAATCCTTGACATCAGGCTTATCATGTCTATAATTACTTAGTTGGATAGTAATAGATTATAATAATCATTATTATTACTGGTATCAATATTATATGATACAATATATTTAAAAAGAGGGTGATAAAAATGGCGACACTGATAGACGGAGCACAGGTTGCTAAGGATATAAAGAGGGAAGTATCAGGAGAGATCAGGCAATTCGAGGCTGATACCGGGATGAAACCGGGACTGGCAGTAATACTGGTTGGAGAAAACCCTGCTTCAAAGGTATATGTGAGCAGCAAGGCAAGGGCATGCGATGAGGTGGGGATCCATTCAGAGACCATAAAGATGGATGATACCGTATCTACCACAGATATCCTGATGGAGATCGAGGAACTTAATAAGAGGCCTGATATACACGGGATACTGGTACAGCTTCCCCTTCCGCCGCAAATAGACGTGCGCATAGTACTGGAATCCATAACCCCGGAAAAAGATGTAGACGGTTTTCATCCTATGAATATGGGATGCCTGGTAGCCAAACAGGACTTCCTGGTACCTGCTACACCGGCAGGCGTTATGGAAATGTTGAAAAGATATAATGTACCCATGAAGGGTAAGGACGTGACTGTGGTAGGCCATAGCGAGATAGTGGGAAAACCGATGAGTCTATTATTCCTTAATGAATGGGCTACACCTACCATATGCCATATAGAGACAAGTGACCTTAAATCTCATACTATTGATGCTGATATACTGGTGGTTGCGGCCGGAGTGCCCTACCTCATCAAGGAGGATATGGTAAAAAAAGGTGCAGTAGTAGTAGATGTAGGAATAAACAGGATAACCAAAGATAAAGCCAGTCCGGAACTTCTGGAATGGCGAAAAGAAGATTTTGATAATAAGGGAGCAACACTTATAGGGGATGTCGACTTTCTGAATGTGGAACCTAAAGCTTCCTATATAACTCCGGTTCCAGGCGGAGTGGGACCGATGACTATTGCCATGCTGCTGTCCAATACTTTGAGACTGGCAAGGAAGGCAATAAGGAAGGAGAAAGAGATGAAGGAATGTCTGGGAGAATTCAAAGGAATGAGCAAAGACGAGATCATTGATACCTATGACGACATGGTAGAGAAGCTGTTTGCCAGGATCAATGAGATGCAGGATGAACTTGACA
>CAYPXQ010000069.1:0-5552 GCA_964414685.1 uncultured Actinomycetota bacterium | reverse complement strand
GTACCTGCCCCTTATGCAGGCCTGGCTCTTTACCTGGATGAGGGAGGTAAACGAGAACCTGGTAAAGGTAATATTCCCCCTGTTCTACTCATCACTTCTTTTCACATTGTATTACCTTTTCCGGCAGAGGCTGGGAAAGCTGGTCTCAATATTATTTGTATTTATAATATCATTTCTTCCTGTCATAGCAGACCACGGCTATATAGAGTATACCAACCTTTTGTTTGCTGTCATCCTGCTTCTGGCAGTCTATTTCTTATACCTGGCCATAGCTTTAAAAGGAAAGACTTCATACCTCATACTTTCTGCTATTTTCTTTTCCATACTGGCTCTCACCAGGAGCGAGGGGATAATATATGTGATACTATTTATCCTGCTTTCAATCGGCTTCTTTGCCCGCAGGCTGGCTGCAGGCTGCGGACTTAAGAAAAACCTGCTCAACCTTCTCATGCCCCTGTCAGTCTTTATCATCTTCCTGGCCCCCTGGTATCTGTTGAAGCTCAGACTGGGGATCCCGGCAGTAAGCACTGAGTGGGAGGTTTTTCTGGGTAAAGGTTCGATGGACTTTGGCAGGGCGGCGGCAGTTATGGGCCGCCAGTTTTTGCTGTCGGTCTATGATTCCACCAGGTCGGTGCTGGGCTCCTTTTACGGCCCGGTGTGGGTGCTTATGCTCATAGCATTGCTTTTCAGGCTGAAGCAGCATTTCAGGGATTACAAATGGGTCTTTTTTGTATTTATTGCTGCCGGCATGGTCTCCATATTTGTTTCTCTTGCCGCCATACCCGACTTTGCAAATTCCGCCGAAAGGTATATACTTCACATTTTCCCGGTCACATACTACTGGGTAATAATAAATTCTGCCGGGAAAGGCTGGAAGGGCAATACCATATGAGCTGGTGGATAATATTACTTATAATAACCGCAGGGGCGCTCTTTGCTGTCTTCCTGATATACATATACAGGATCGAGCCGTTTAACTTCCAGTTAAATGACATAAGGATGGATATCCTCCTGCCGGGAGCGGGAAAAAAGGGCAAAAGGCTTTTTAGCATACTTCATCTTTCTGACTTCCACCTGAGGCAGACTTTCAAGGGAAGGAAGCTTTATGGATTTATCCAGAAACTTGCAGATGAGGAATATGATCTCATCTTTATAACCGGCGACATGCTGGAAAGCATGGCAAATGCCGTCTACCTGGCGGAGATGCTGAGACCGCTGAAGGCGGTATACGGAAAGTTTGCCGTGCTGGGAGTCCATGACCATTATCATAAGGCTCTGTATGAGTTTGCCCGGAATATGTTTAAGAGGAAGAGGAGCTATAATGCAGTAAATGATACGGATAAGCTGGCCGGAATCCTGAAAGAGGCGGGCATAGAAGTCCTGGATAATGCCGCCCGTGAGATAGCCCTGGGTTTTGAAGGCATGGAGAAGATGGAGCTTATAGGACTGGACGACCCCGTGATAGAAAAGCTGGATATCAAAAAGGCTTTTTCGGGACTGGATCCTGTCACCGAAGATGATATGGTGGATGATTCGAATTTCAAACAGTATGAAAGAGATGTATTCATGCCCGGGACCGCCGGCATGCACAGGCTTAACCGCAGCGGGGTCCTGAGGCTGGTGCTCCTCCATACCCCGGATGCTCATGTCATTTCCACCCTGTATAATAAAGATACAGACATCATACTTTCCGGCCACACCCATGGGGGACAGGTAAGGCTCCCGGCAATAGGAGCCCTCATATCCGGCTGCCGGCTGAGGACAAAATACGCTGCCGGACTTTTTTACTTCAAAAAGTTCATACTTTTTGTTTCCCGGGGGCTGGGTGAAGGCAAGTATTCCCAGTTCAGGTGCCTGTGTTCCCCGGAAGCGGTAAGGATAACCGTATACGGGGTGGAAAAGTGATTGGAAAACTTTGGCCCGGCCCTGTATAATATTGCAATATTTTTAGTTTCCTAGAAAGGTGACCCGATGAAGTCAAAAGCTTTAATCATATCTACTGCCATACTTGTATTGATATTATTTATGTCCTTTACCGTTTCCTGCAGGAAGGAAGAGCCTGCGGCTCAAAACGGGGCGGAAGATGCTGCGGATACCGCGGAGGAGTCTCCGCAGGAAGAGGCGGAGGACTCTGCCTCCATTGAAGACGATGAAGCTGCGGGCCCGGCAGAAGAAGACAGCCAGGAGCCTGAAGAAGAACCGGTGCAGGAAGAAGATGAAGAAGAGGCGGAGATACCAGGGGAAATAACCGCAAAAGTCGATGAAGCTGACAGCCTGTTTGCTGACGGCATGTATGCAGAAGCCTCCCAGGCATACCGAAATGCCCAGATCGCCATCGAGGGTTCGGAACTTTCCGATGAGACAAAGGCCGGACTCCTGGCACAGATAGGACCCAGCCAGAGCCAGGCCAAAAATATTGCGGATACGGCCCGGATGCATCACAGCAATGCCATGACCCTTATATATGAGAAAAGATATGAGGAGGCGGAGGCGGAGCTGAATGCCGCCCTTGACATATACCCAAAATACCAGACAGCCATAGATGCGCTGGAATCGCTTGAAGATATAAAGGGACTGCAATAGAATCTATATAAGGATCCAGAAAACATGCGGAGAAGACCATGGCAAAAATAGGAGGCGGATGTCCGGGACAGAATACGGCATTCCTTAAGGATTTTAAGACCAATATAGTGCCCTGCCCCAAATGCGGGCATGAAGTGGAGTTCTTTGCCGATGAAAGGAAAGTCATATGCCCCAGGTGCAAGTCTAATATATTCAGGGTAAATCCACAGGTCATAAAATATGATGATGGAAAGCTGACATTTAGCGGCACTGATAAAAGCTGCCTTGACTGGTGCGGGGGCTGCCTTAATAAGAAGGACTACCAGGATATAGAGGAAAACAACAGGCGCATAGAGGCCAAGAAGGAGGACCTGGAGAGGCTTGTCTCTCAGGTAAGACCTGAAGATAAGGACATAGTGGACTTTTTTATAGAAGCATTCAAGAAAAGCATAAACTCGCCCAAACTTATAGACGACAGGATACTGGATACATTATCAGAAAGGGACCCTGACCTCTTTGTCAGGGCCAGGAATTATTACCTGGATTTTTTGAATGGTTGATAAACCTTACTCCATGATCTAAAATTGGCCGCAAAAAACAGAAACAAAAAACGGAAGAACCCACTGGTAAGGATTACCGTATTCATAATCTTCATACTGACAATAGGGTTCTTCATATTCTATTCCATTGATAATCCCGGATTCATACAGGGTATCTTCGGCCGGGAGCGCGAAGAGACCCTGGAGACGAGAGAGGCTTCTCCCGGAGACGGTGACGGTACCCTGGAATATACTGTATCCGACGTGCAGGAGGAGCCGGCCCGGACAGAGCTTTCTTTGTGGCAGAAAGTAATTGTATTTTTCCGGGACAAGTTCGACCCTCCCGCTGAGGAGTCCAGCTACCCTCACAGGCTTGACATAAATATCTATTTTGCACAGACCGGCGAGGAAAAGATACTGGCAGCAGAGGAAAGGACGGTTATCGCCGGCAGTCCCGGCAATGCACTTAAAGGCGCCATGGAGGAGCTCCTTAAGGGGCCTCTGCAGGATTATCATTATCCTGTGATCCCTGCAGGAACAGAGCTTTTGAGTTCAAGGGCAGCTGACGGAGTGGCAGAGATAGACCTTTCCCGGGAATTTTTGGATAATGCCCTGGACAGCCGCATACTGGATGAATATATAATATACAGCATAGTAAATACTGTTACGGAGATACCTGACATAAGGGGGGTCATTTTCTTTATGGAGGGAAAGAGGGTAACCACCTATGGGAATATGGATCTTTCCATACCGCTTATAAGGGATCCGGATCTTCTGGAAACATCAGAGTAGGGAATATTAGTAGGTATTGAAGTGGTTAATGATTTTATTGATTATATCTACTTAGTTGTGTATTATTAGACAGGGTGATCCAATTGAGCAAAATAAATATATCGCTAGATAAAGAATTCTTAAAAAGACTGGACCAGTATTCCCGCCATGAAGGAAAGACACGTTCCGGTTTTATCAGGGAAGCAGTAACAGATTATATGAAAGATCTGGATACCATGAAAGAGCTGGAAGAGAAGAAGAAAAAAGTCCGGGAAGCCAAATCTTATTTCAGGGATATGGCCGAAAAGAATAAGGGCTGGGATGGTGTCTCCGAGATCAGGAAATGGCGCGACAGGCAATGATATGGGAGTTTAGATGCACTACATACTTGATAGTTCAGTAATAATCAAATGGTTCAGTCATCTTGATGAAGAAAATGTAGAGCAGGCATCGATTCTGCTGGATCTTTTCGGAGAGGATATGGTAAAGATCTCAATACCGGATCTTTCCGTTTATGAAGTGGGCAATGCCTTAAAGCACAATAAGAAATTTAGTGCTGAAGAGGTAAAAAACATTATGGACAGGCTGATGGATATGGGTTTGGATATAATAGAGGTTGCAAAGGACCTCATCAGGAGAGCTGTTGATATTGCATATGAAGAAGATATCACCGTATATGATGCAATATTTATTTCCATTGCCGATCATCTGATGATACCTCTGGTAACAGCAGATGACAGGCAGTATACGGCAGCTAATAAGGGCAATATAATACAGCTAAAAGATATAAGATAGCAAAAGGACGGCAGGGAAAGGAAAATACTTGAAGATACTGGTAACCGGCGGAGCAGGATTTATAGGGTCCAATGTGGCTGACGGGCTTATCGAGGCAGGCCATGAGACGGTCATAGTTGACGACCTTTCAAACGGAAGGGAAGAAAATATCCCCTGTAAGGCAGCCTTCTATAAGGTAGATGTAAGGGACAAGAAACTGGACGATGTATTCAGGAAGGAAAAGCCTGATATTGTGATCCACAATGCAGCCCAGCTGTCGGTAAGGGTATCGGTGGAACAGCCGCTCCTGGATGCGGATATAAATATCATAGGGGGACTTAACCTTATTGATATATGCAGGAGATATGATGTAAGGAAGATAATATTTGCCTCCTCCGGGGGCACGGTCTATGGCGAGCAGCAGGTATTTCCTGCAGATGAATCCCATCCTCTGGCTCCCATATCCCCCTATGGGGTGGCAAAGCTGGCTACTGAGCATTACCTTTATTATTACTACCAGGCATACGGGCTTGAATATATAGCTTTAAGATATGCCAATATATACGGACCCCGCCAGGATCCCCACGGCGAAGCCGGAGTGGTGGCCATATTTTCCAATATGATGCTGGCAGGGAAGGCGCCGGTCATAAACGGTGACGGCCTCCAGACCAGGGATTATGTATATGTAGGAGATGTGGTAAAGGTTAGCCTGGCTGCGGTGAGATCTGATTTTGTGGGGCCGGTAAATATCGGCACCGGCAGGGAGACAGATGTGGTCACTCTTTTTAATATATTAAAAGATGCCGCCGGAAAAGATATTGAAGAGAAGCACGGCCCGGCAAAGGCGGGCGAGCAGAGAAGGAGCGTGCTTGATAATGCCCTGGCCGGGAAAGTTTTCGGATGGAA
>CAYPXQ010000068.1:0-1925 GCA_964414685.1 uncultured Actinomycetota bacterium | reverse complement strand
AAGCATATTGTGGAAGTCCCTCAGCTTTGGCCTTATCCGGTCAAGGAACCTTATTTTTCGGATGACCGCATCTATCCTGAAGAACCTGGGAAAGAAGAGTATAATAAAAAAAGCCAGTATCACCACCAGGGCAATAAGCAGTCCAATGACAGTGTTTCGGGTAAGATATGAAAATGTACCGAGAAAAAATGCTATAAAAAGAAGTACTATCCCGGTTAGCGACCCTATTATCCTTTCCATGACCACTGCCGAGGTGTTCCTGTCCATGGCCACGCCTTTGTTTCTGTAAAGGTCATATACCCTGTAGAAATCACCTCCCACGCTTGCGGGAAGGAGCATATTATAGAACCAGCCTATATAGGCTGACTGCCACAAAAATGGCCTGGATATATTATATCCATGAGCCATAAGGAGCACTCCCCACCTGAAGACGATCGAGGATATGGCCAGTATAAAAAGCAGCATGGCATATATGAGGAAAATGATATCCAGGCTCTTTATGGCCTCCAGTATATCCGCTAAATTGCCCCGGTTCCTGTAGAAAAGAAAAGACAGAAGGGCAATACTTATAAATATGCGGACAATGTTAAATATCTTTTTTTTATCCATAATGTATAAGCCAAAAAAGAGATTATTGCAGGATCATACCAGGCCTTTGCCATTAATAAAATTTTTGGCTTTAAATCATTATAATATATACCGCGGTATTATATAATCTTGATCATGAAAAAAGGATTACTTGACGCTATCATCTGCCCCGGCTGCGGCAGCAGTGCATTTGAACTGCATGTCGATGCGGAAGATCGGGTGGAGATAAGGAAGGGCTCTATTATCTGCAGGGATTGTTCCCGGACATTCCCTGTAAGCATGGGAATCCCGGACTTACTCCTGGAAAGCAATGATATCATCGTCAGGGAGCAGAAAGGCTGGGAGAGGCTGAAACAGGCAGTAGAAAATACCGACGAGCTCATGCTGTCACTGCCTGATGCTTCGGGAGAACACAGGGCATGCTGGAAGGGACAGGCAGATAATTTTCACCATATATTCTCCGGACTGGATCTGTCCGGCAGGGAGAAGGTGCTGGATATGGGCGCCGGCAGATGCTGGTCTACCAGGTTTTTCTCCAGGAAAGGCTGCTGGAGCGCCGCAGCAGATATCCTGCTTCCCAGGTATATAGGCCTGGAGACAGCAGATATCTACATCGCAAAGGAAGATACATATTTTGAGCGTATAAGGAGCTCCATGGATTCACTTCCTTTCAAAGACTCTGTCTTTGATATTGTTTTTATGGCTGCCGCCCTGCATCACAGTCCGGACATACAAAAACCGCTGAGGGAAGCCTTCAGGGTGCTTAGAGATAATGGACGGCTGGTCCTGGTAAATGAGACAGTAAAAGGATTTCTGAAAATAAACGACCGCCATAATCCTGAGTTAGAGGCGGGAATAAATGAAAACCCTTATTTTCTTTCTGAGTATTTGAACAGGATCAAAAAGGCCGGCTTCGTACCGGATATACAGTTCTGGCTGGGGGGCCATAACCGGGTCTCAAACCTGATGGATTCAGTCTTGAAAAAGTTTTTTCCTGAAAGCATAATAAACAGGTATATATGGAAACCGCTCAAGTTTATCCAGTTATTCCTATTGGGAGGCGTGCTAAACCTGGTCGCCAAAAAAAGAACTGTCAGCTATTAATAATTACTATAGGGGTGTGACATAACTTTGTATGCCAGATACTCCTGCAATGATTTTAAACCAAGAAATACCAGCAAAGATACTATAAACAGCAGACATATAAAAACCATGGTGGAGATAATCGATACGATATCTAAGAAACTCATAAAACTGACTGATGTGATAAAAGAAGTAATGATTATAGACAACCACGTAAATAAATAAATCCCAATGATCTTATACCAGTTATCAAT
>CAYPXQ010000067.1:0-4850 GCA_964414685.1 uncultured Actinomycetota bacterium | reverse complement strand
TCTTCAAAATTTTCTATGATGCCGTTATGTATGACAGATATCTTTCCTGTGCAGTCGCTGTGGGGATGGGCATTTGCTTTTGTGGGTTCGCCATGTGTGGCCCACCTGGTATGGGCGATTCCCAGGTTTCCCCTTATCCCGGATTCCTTTGCCAGGGCTTCCATCTCCCTTATCTTCCCCGCTTCCCTGACAGTATCTATCCTGGGACCGCTGCCTTTGGCTTCATTTTCCAGGATAGAAAGACCTGCTGAGTCATATCCCCTGTATTCCAGCCTTTTGAGGCCGTTTATAAGGATATCCTTGCAATCCCTGCTGCCGATATAAGCGACTATTCCGCACATGCTTTTATCCTTTCCTTTTGTCTGGCACCAGCTTTACTGCCGGCTGTCTTCGATCAAACGGGTAAATTCTTCTATCACATAGTCTACCATTTTCATATCTTCGGCTTCTACCATGACCCTTATAAGCGGTTCAGTGCCCGAAGGCCTGAGGACGATGCGCCCATTTCCGCCCATGAATCCTTCCATCTCCAGGACTTTTTCCTTGATCTCTTCTGATTCCATCACACTTTTCTTGTCCGCAACCCTTATATTCCTGAGCTTCTGGGGAAACCGCGATACCAGGCTATATATACTGTCAATATCATAGTTGCTGCGTACCAGGGCATTTAAAAACTCCAGGCTGCTGATGATGCCGTCCCCTGTAGGGCTCAGTTCGGAAAAGATTATATGCCCCGACTGCTCTCCTCCCAGCGAGCTTCCGGTCCGTGTCATCTCCTCAAGCACATATCTATCCCCTACCGGAGTCTTAAGCACTTCTATCCCATATTTTGAAAGCAGCCTGTCAAAACCCATATTAGCCATCACAGTGGTTACTACTGTCTTATTCTTCAGCATGCCGCTGCCCGCCATATTTATGGCACAGAAAGCGATGATGCTGTCGCCGTCAAGAATATTGCCCCTGCCGTCACAGGCTATGACCCTGTCCCCGTCGCCGTCATAGGCAAAACCCAGGCTGGCTTTTTCCTTTAAAACCATCTTCGACAGGGCTTCAGGATGAGTGGAGCCGCAGTCCTTGTTAATAAGACTCCCGGATATATCCGTGTTATAGGCTATGACATCTGCCCCCTTCCTTTTAAGAGCCTGCCCTGCCAGCAGCGATGCGGCGCCATTGGCGCAGTCCAGGACGATCTTCAGGCCGCCAAGGTCCATGTTAAAACTTTTACAGACATGATCCAGGTATATCCGGCTGGCTTCTTCCAGTACCTTTATCCTGCCCACTCCCGTACCCGTGGGCAGCACATCATGCTCATGTTCCCCGGTTATATAGTCTTCTATCTTCTTTTCCTGCTGGTCGGAAAGTTTCTGGCCTTTACGGGCAAAAAACTTGATCCCGTTATCCTCCAGGGGATTGTGTGATGCCGATATTACCACTCCGCCTTCCAGGTCAAGTATCTTTGTCATCAGCGCTACTGCAGGCGTAGTGAGGATCCCTGCGTCTATGACATTGCAGCCGGTGGAAAGTATGCCTGAAGAAAGCGCGCATTTTAAAAGGTCACCGGACGGCCTGGGGTCTCTTCCGATTATTATCCTGGGGTTTTTTTTGCCGCTGGCCAAAAATTTTGCCCCGGCCCTTCCCACCTTGAGCGCCAGTTCAGCAGTGAGTTCCCTGTTTGCCGTACCCCTTATACCGTCTGTCCCGAATAATGTCCTCAAATCCTTCATCTTTTCCAATCCCTGGCTACTGCCTCCTAAATAAAGTCTTTCTGTACAAAAGGCGATGTCATACAAGACAGTAAACCAAAATAATTCAAATTAAAAGAGATTATACCGCCAACCCGGAAATTAGGAAAATCTTTTTCTCCTGCATATTCACGAATATCCAGCATGGTATGATCGCTGCTCTGGCTCCCGGGTATGAGTCTTTTGTCTAAAACCTCCAGGTCCTCCAGCCTGGCATCCTGGAGACCCAGGGCCAGTATAAGCCTGTAGGGTATATTTGCTTTTTTCTTTACTTCGATTATGCATGCCTCCAGGACAAAGCAATCCTGGTAGAGGCCTTCTATATCCCGCCAGCCTGCCGTCTCATGTCCCAGGAAAATTGCCTCTCCCATCCTTACCTGGTTCACCTGGTGGGGGAGGCCTCCGGACTCTATCATGTCCCAGATGCTGGAATTGCCTCCGGATAATATATCCATCCTGAGTCCCAGGGTCTGCTCAAGCTCCTTTTTAAGGCTGACCAGTATATCGATGCTCTTCCTGGTGGGCCCATTCGATGTTATGCAGCGGGCATTTGTACCCAGCCCCCTGATGCGGAGGTATTTGCTTTTTCCCATTACCTCCCGGCAGAATCCCGGGACCTGTTCCGGCAGGAGCCCCTCTCTTTCATCATCTGTTTCTACCATTATTATTATATCATGGGTTACCTGGTATCGGCTGCACTGCTCTGCTATATGTCTCACCGTCTGTGACTGGGTATTAAGGCTGGTGCTGCAGATATTTACAAGTTCTTCAACCTCGCCAGGCATGGGGGTCCGGAGCATCATCACTGCCGAAGGATCTTTCAGCGACTCTGAAAGCCTTCGTATGTTTACCAGCCTGCTGTCGGCCAGATTTCTGATGCCTGACCTGACCAATAATGGGGTGATCTGTCTATGGGCAAGTATGCACTTGGTAACGCCAACGACCGATATACCTTTTCCGGTACACCGGTCGTTAATAGTCTTTGCATTATGCGATATCCTGCCGGTATCGATTTTTAATCTGGGAAAATACATAAGAGATACATCTTTATCTCTTGGAGAACTGAGGCCTCTTCCTTGCCTTCTTGAGACCGAATTTCTTTCTTTCCTTTTCCCTGGAATCCCTGGTAAGAAACCCTTCAGGCTTGAGTATGGCCCGGTATTCTTCATTTATCTCAAGCAGTGCCTGGGATATACCATGCCTTAATGCTCCTGCCTGTCCGGTTATTCCCCCGCCGCTCAGACGGGCTACTACATCATATGCAGTATCGGTATTGGTCAGTTTCAGGGGTTCGGCGATCATGGTGACAAGGGCATCCCTGTGGAAGTATTCTTTATGGTCTTTCTCATTAACAGTTATCTTTCCCCCGCCGGGGATAAGCCTGACCTTGGCCACTGCATTTTTTCTCCTGCCTGTAGCATAATAGCTAACTTTTTCTGCCACTTATAACTCCTTTACAGATCTAATTTTTCCGGTTTTTGCGCTGTATGCGGATGTTCCGCGCCTTTATATACCTTTAATTTCCTGAGCACCATCCTGCCCAGAACATTATGGGGTATCATGCCCCTTACAGCATTCCTTACCACAAATACGGGGTCCTTTTCCATCATTTTTTCCAGGCTGGTCTCCTTTATATTCCCAATATAGCCTGAGTGCCTGTAATATTTCTTGTCCTGCAGCTTGTTTCCGCCCTTTACCCGTATCTTCTCTGCATTTATGACGATTATAAAATCACCGCAGTCCAGATGCGGACTGAAGGTTGGTTTGTCTTTCCCCCTGAGTTTCTTTGCGATCTCAGCAGCAAACCTTCCCAGGACCTGGCCTGCAGCATCTGCTACATACCATTTCCGTTCTATTTCTTCTTTTTTTAAATTAAATGTCTTCGTACCCAAGGTCACCATTAGTTCCTCCGTTAAATATCAATACTCCACTTTGTTCAGGGTGAGTCCCTTTGCAGGCGCCATGCTGGAAGAAAAATTTTCCCCGCCTGTCTTAAGCGCTTTTTTTACCCTGCTCATATCCATTTCTCCCCTGCCGGCCTCCAGGATAATGCCTGTCATTATCCGCACCATATTGTACAGAAATGAATTTGCCTGTACCGTAAATTCCAGTAGTCCGCCATCCCCTGCTTTAATATCGAACCGGAATATCTTCCTTACCGTGTACTCAAGGCTTACGCTTGGACTGGCAAAAGGGGCAAAATCATGCTCCCCGGCAAACAATCCGGCAGTTTTCTTCATCACTTCCAGTTTCAGCTCCCTGTTGACAAGTATGCTGTATCTTCTCAGGAAAACACTGTGATAATCAGCATTAACTACCCTGTATATATATTCCCTCAGCCTTGCATCCCGCCTGGGATCAAATGACGGCTCCGCTTTTTCTATTCTGGATACCGCTATGTCCCCGGGCAGGACCCCGTTTAAGGACCATTTAAACCGGTACAGGTCAAGCTCTTTTTCCGTATTAAAATCTATTACCTGCCCCTTTGCATGCACGCCGGCATCAGTCCTTCCGGCATAACCTATGGTTATGGGGCTGTTCAATATGCCGGAAAGTGCTTCTGTCAATTCCTGCTGCACTGTCCTCGTACCTTCCGGCTGTGCCTGGAAGCCGTTAAACCCGGTCCCGTCATATTCAATAACAGCCATATATTTATTCATGGTACGGGTTCCTCTTAATTTTCAAAATAACATGAGTGCCGGACCTGCCGGCATCAATACTATTCCACCAGTTCCATTATAACCAGCTGGGCACCGTCACCCAGCCTCTTTTTGTACTTCACTACCCTGGTAAAACCGCTTGACTTGGAAAGCATCCCCGGAGCCACTTCATTGAAAAGCTTTCTGACGGCATCAGTATTTCCAAGCAGCCTGATGCAGTTTCTCCTGGAGGCCAGGGTATCTTTTTTGGCAATAGTGATCAATTTATCCACAAGGCTCCTGAGAAGCTTTGCTTTGGGAAGGGTGGTCACAACCCTTCTATTCTCAAATAATGAAATAGCAAGATTCTTCATAATAGCCTTCTGGTGGCTGCTGCTTCCTCCAAATTTATTTGCCTTCTTTGGCACGACCATTTCAACTACTCCCGATCATTGTTTTTTCCTAAAAG
>CAYPXQ010000066.1:0-2874 GCA_964414685.1 uncultured Actinomycetota bacterium | reverse complement strand
TAGATTCTGAAGAGAGGCTGGGAGATATACTCATAGAGGAGGGGCTTCTCTCGCCTGAAGACCTGTACTCTTCATTAAAGATACAAAAAGAGCAGGGCGGCCGCCTGGGCTGGATACTGGTAAGCAATGGCTACATAAAAAGAAGAGAGCTTTATAAAGCACTGGCAAAAAAATTCAGGCTGCCCTTTGTCTCCTGCAATATCAAAGACTATCTAAAAGAGCTTGACGCAAACCTTTTAAGCAAAGTCTCATCAGAAGAGATCATAAAATACCAGGCTGTCCCTGTTTCATTGCATGACAATAAGCTGGTTATCCTTACCGCCTATCCCAATAGCAAAAAGACCCTGCAGCACTACAAAGAAAAATTTAATGCCGTGATCATTGAGGAGAGAGTGGTCACAGATAAGGACATAACAGAGATAGTTAAAAAAATCTTTAAGAGAAGCCTGCATTCAAAGGTGCGGTTCGGTCTTTTTCATAGAAAACCGGAAGAATCTGCCTACAGGAGGGTGACAAAACCCCAGATAATGGTACTGATATCTGTTCTCGCAGTAATCTCAATGGGATTATGGTTTTATACTGACGCAGTCCTTATTGGAATATTTGGTATCATACAGGTCTTTTATCTTATCTTTATAGCATATAAATTCATCATCAGTATTGCGGGCATAAGACATAAGGATTTTAAGAAAAGCAGCAAAGGCCAGACAGGCAACCCGGAACATTATCCGTTATACAGTGTACTGGTGCCCCTGTTTAAGGAACCTGAATCTGTTGTAAGCAGTATAATAGGCGCTATTAAAGACCTTGATTATCCAAAAAACAAACTTGATATCATATTTTTATTCGAAAAGCATGATATGGATACCCTTAAGATCGCCAAGAAGCTCAAGCCTCCCTCAAGCTGGAGGTTTTTCGTTGTGCCCAACGGGACCCCTACGACAAAACCGAAAGCATGCAATTACGGGCTCAGCTTTGCAAGAGGAGAATATCTTGTTATTTATGACGCAGAGGATATACCAGAACCCGATCAGCTCAAGAAAGCTCTTTATGCTTTTCAAAACAGCCCTGATGATTATGGATGCTTCCAGGCTTTCCTGAATTATTATAATAAGGATGAAAATTTCCTTACCAGGATGTTTACACTGGAATACACTTACTGGTTTGATTATCTTTTAAGCGGTCTGTACAAATACAGGCTCCCTATCCCTCTTGGCGGTACCAGCAACCATTTCAAGATAGGCGTATTAAGAAAGATCTTGGGATGGGACCCTTATAATGTCACAGAAGACGCAGACCTGGGAATAAGGATGTCTGCTGAAAATAAAAGAGTGGGGGTCATAAACTCTACCACTTATGAAGAAGCGAACAGCAGGCCGGGAAACTGGATAAGACAGCGCTCAAGATGGATAAAAGGCTATATCCAGACATCGCTTGTCTATAACAGGCATCCGCTTAAACTCATAAGGACTCTCGGTTTTAAAAGATGGGCTTCCTTTCAGATGATAGTAACCGGTACGCCTTTTACATTCCTTGTAAATCCTATAATGTGGATACTTTTCCTGGTTTGGATAATTACCGGTCAGCTTTCTATACTTCCGCAGATACCTGAGATAATAACCATTTCTGGGACGATAAGCCTCATTGCAGGAAATGCTATAATGATAGCGCTAAACCTGGCAGCAGCTTTTTCCAGAAAATATTATAATCTTATGCCGTTTGCGCTTCTCAACCCATTTTACTGGATACTTCATTCAGCTGCAGCCTATAAAGCGCTGTGGCAGTTCTTATTCAGGCCTTTCTACTGGGAAAAGACAACGCATGGGCTTACCAATGTGGGGTTTGGATCAGCCAGCCATTGGGAAGCCAATACATTATTAGATGCCGGTTAATGATTTTTTCAATAGTTCTTGATTGTTAACTATCCTTCCGGCATTATTGATGCCCGGGTATTTTAAAAATTTCCTGAAGAATCCTTACCATTTAAGCAATTATTTTACAGGATGGTAATCCAGAAAGCATTTAAAACCTTAAATATATAAATGGCTGCTTAAGGCAGCCATTTATATATTTATTATATTTTTTCCAGATTATTTTTTATTCTTTTTCTTCCTTTTAAAACCTGAAAGAAAAATTCCAATTCCGCCTGCAAGCACCGCTATTCCCGATAGAGGTATGAATGGATTGATGCCTGTATAAGAAAGCTCAGTCAAACCGAGGACATCAATATTGCCTTCTTCGGTTATGCCAGCGACAGTCACTGTTGCGGGTATGTCTATTATAGTCACTACTGCAGTTGATTCACTTCTTGCACCGTCATCATCGGTCACAGTAAGCTTTACTATATATGTACCCATATTTTCATAACTATGATTTGCAATACTGTCATATGCTTTGGGGGAACCGTCTCCAAAATCCCATGAATAGGCAACTATGCTGCCGTCCATATCACCAGAATCTGAACCGTCAAATTCTATGGAAGAATTCCGTGTTCCATTATATGGTCCTCCGGCATCTGCAGATGGCGCCCTGTTGTTTATTGTAACCTCTGCCGTTGCTATCCCGGAAACTCCGCCGTCATCATCTGTTACTCTCAGCGCTATCATATATGTACCATTGTCTGCCCACTGATCGGTGACCTCTTCCCCGGAAGCATCGACATCAAAGACAGTGCCATCATAATCAAGGTCCCATTCATATACAAAAGTATCGGCAGCACAGGGATCAGTTCCTGATCCGGTAAGGTTTATGTCTTCAAAGGTAAATCCCTCATACGGTCCTCCGGCATCAGCTGAAGGAGCCACATTGTTTATGGTAACGGTAGTATCAGAAGAAGCAGAAGCTCCGTCATCATCTGTGACCAGAAGAGATATA
>CAYPXQ010000065.1:0-4611 GCA_964414685.1 uncultured Actinomycetota bacterium | reverse complement strand
CCAGATATATAGATATGTGAAGCTTCCTGCCTCCATGTCCGGATTCTTCTCAGGACTCAGGATAGCAGCCACCTACAGCATAATGGGGGCCACTATCGGTGAATGGGTAGGGGGGAAAAATGGATTGGGGGTTTACATGATAAGAGCAAAGCAGTCTTTTGCCACCGACAGGGTATTTGCCGCCATACTGGTGATCACTGTGCTCAGCATACTGCTGCTGAAGCTGATAGAGTTTATCGAGAGAAAAAGCATGCCCTGGGCGGTGAGGCAGGAGAATGGATATATGGAAAATGATTCATTATAACAGGAGATGATATGGTTAAAAAATTGACACTTATTAAGATCATTTGCATTATGACAGCATTGCTGCTTATGGCGGCAGGGGTATTTTCCTGCCGGGCTGGCGGCAGCCGGGGATTAAGACAGATAACAGTAATACTGGACTGGGTACCCAATACCAACCATACCGGCATATATGCCGCCAGCGAACTGGGATATTACCGGGACGCCGGCCTGGAGGTAGAGATAATCCAGCCTTCCGAGGGCGGCAGTGCTGACCTTATAGCGGCCGGAAGGGGGGATTTCGGTATCAGCTACCAGGAACAGGTCACCTATGCCAGGACTGCAGAAGAACCACTCCCCATAGTGGCCATAGCTGCCATAATACAGCACAATACTTCCGGATTTGCCTCTCCTGCTGACAGGGACATAGAGACACCGGCTGATTTTGAAGGCAAGAAATACGGGGGATGGGGCTCCCCTATGGAGGAGGCCATGCTTAAAGGCCTTATGGAAAAGTATGGCGCTGATTTTTCCAAACTGGAGATAATCAATATAGGTGCTTCTGATTTCTTCACCAGCGTTCAAAGGGATGTGGATTTTGCCTGGATATATTATGGATGGGACGGGATAAGAGCAGAGCTTATTGATTTTGATATTGATTTTATGCTGCTCCAGGACCTTGATCCCGTGCTTGACTTCTATACCCCCCTTATCATAGCCAGTGAAGATATGATCGGTAATGATCCGGAACTGGTAAGGGATTTCCTTAAAGCTACGCAGAAAGGATATGCCTTTGCCATAGAAGACCCGGTCAAAGCAGCCGGCATACTACTTGCCGAAAACAGTGAACTGGAAAGCAGGCTTGTAACCGCCAGCCAGGAGTATCTTGCCGGCCAATTTATCAGCCATGACGAGGGGTGGGGCTTCATGAAAGAGGAGATCTGGGAAAACTTCAGCGGCTGGATGTTTGACAACGGATTACTTTCAGGCAGTCTGGATACCGCAAATGCGTTTACCAATGAATTCCTTCCGGAATAGAGAAAAGCAAATGAGCAATATCCTATTAGAGGTAAAAGGCATAAAGAAAAGCTATCCGGGCCTCCCGACCCTGGAAAATATAGATCTGGTGCTGGAAGAAAATCAGTTTGTCTCAGTCCTTGGTCCCAGCGGCTGCGGCAAGAGCACCCTCTTTAATATAATATCGGGCCTGGAAAGACCTGACAGCGGCAGGGTGATAATAGATGGTAAAGACTATAACGGCAAGACAGGGCGGGTAAGTTATATGCACCAGAAGGACCTTCTCCTGCCCTGGAAGAGTATCCTGGATAATGTCTGCCTGCCCTTTTTTATAAAAGGCATGAGCCGCTCAGATTCCCATAGAAAAGCCGGGAAGTATTTTCCTGATTTCGGCCTGGAAGGATTCGAGAAAAAATATCCCCGTCAGCTATCCGGAGGCATGAAACAGAGGGCGGCACTGCTCCGGACCTATTTATTCGCAGATGACATAATGCTTCTGGATGAGCCTTTCGGCAGCCTGGATGCCATTACCCGGAGGAAGATGCAGGACTGGCTGCTGGGATTATTTGAAAAGCTGGATGCTTCCATACTGTTTATCACCCACAGCATAGACGAAGCCATCTTCCTTTCCGACCGCATCTATCTTCTATCCATGAGACCGGCAGTGGTGATGAAGGTATTTGATATCGGGCTTCCCCGGCCCAGGGAACTCAATATGCTGACATCACCCCGGTTTAACCGGTTGAAACAGGAAATAATAAAGCTCTTATAGCAAGGAGGAAATATGATCGCCATACAGGTAAGCCTTTACCCGCTGGGACAGGAGGATATTGATAGTGTCCTGAAGATATTCTGGGATGTCCTTAAACAGGAAAACATAGACTACAGGATAACTCCCCTGTCCACAGTTGTGTGGGGGGAAGATGAAGAATATCTGTATAACCCTCTTTCCGCATGTCTCGGCAATGATTTCTCCCCCCACAATTTCTGACCATAAAATAAGCAGAGACCAGGCTATCCCCCCTGTTTTTCTTTCCTGAATTTCAGAGCTACCTTAAACGCCTCCCCTGAAAGCTCCTTCATCTGTCTAACTATTTTCTCAAGTTTTCTCCTGTTATCTATCCACTCCTCTAAAAGATCGGCCTCCTCCGGCTTCAGCAGCCGGGATACGGTCTTTTTACCCTCTTTACTGGTCCAGTAGAAATAGGGGCCATGCCTGGCTTTAAGATCTTTTTGGCAGGCGCAATACGGCTTCCCGCAGGTAAGATACCTGCGCTGGATATTGCCCGGCCAGATAAAACCGATCTCTTGCAGTTTACCGGCAAGCTTTTTTTGCTTATTAGAATAAGCCTTCAGCTGTTTGTTTAAATTATCTGCCATAAAAACCCTTGACAATTTTAATACCTACTGTATAATACTGTAAGTAATGGGAGTTGTCAATACATGAATGATAAAAATTTTGATCTTGACTCAAAATACATCGGTATTGTGCCGGTCATAAACCATTTCCTTAAGCGTTTGAAATTTAAGGACCTGCTTGAAAAATATCTGCCACCTTCGGTTGAACAATCCAGAATGGGGCCCGCGGAGGCTCTTTTTGTTCTGGTGCTGAACCTTATCGTATGCAGAACTCCGCTATATTCAGTTGGAGAATGGGCGGAGCAGATGGTGCCGAAGCTTCTTGGCCTGACATATGGCCAGGTAAAGCTCATAAATGATGACAGGGTCGGGCGGGCGCTCGACAGGCTCTTTGAAGCTGACCGCTGTGCGATGTTAACCGAGCTTGTAGTAGGGGTGATTAAAGAGTTTGAGATTGAACTTGATAAGTTTCACAATGATTCGACCACGCTTACGCTGCATGGAGATTATTCCAAAGCAGATGGACGCATTGAACGGGGAAAGAAGACCCTGGTGGCTGCCCTTGGCCATAACAAGGACCACCGGCAGGACTTAAAACAACTGTTATGGATTCTAACAGTAAGTGAAGATGGAGCGGTACCGGTGCATTTTAAAGTGACCGATGGCAATATCCAGGACATCACGACCCATATTGAGACCTGGGAAGTTTTGCGCCGCCTTGTAGGAAGCCCCGGGTTTTTATATATTGCCGATTCCAAACTATGCAGTAGAGTTAGCTTAAATCATATCCACCAGTCCGGCGGGAGGTTCATAACTGTTTTACCCCGCAGCCGGAAAGAAGACGGACTGTTTAAGAGATGGCTACTTACCCACAGTCCCCGCTGGCAGGAAATAATCCGTTATCCGCATCCAAGGTTAAAAGATGGTCCCCCGGATATTATCCGGGCCATGGAATCTCCCATCCCCGATGCTGATGGCTACCGGCTGATCTGGTTTCACAGTATCCACAAAAGAAAAAGAGATGCCAGTAGCCGCCAGGACAGGATAGTCAAAGCATTTAAAGAACTTGATAGGCTTAAAGCAAAAGTAGAGGGTGTCCGCTCCAGATACAGGACCTTTAAGGGAGTTGAGCTGGCAGTAGAGATGATCCTTTCAGAAGCCGGCGCAAAGCGATGGATCTGTTACCGGATCGATCCGTGGAAGAAGGAGACTTACCGCCAGGAAAAAAGAGGGCGGCCTGGAAAAGATACCCGCTGGCGGCGCAGGGTTAAGCAGTGTTTTCGCCTTAGCTGGGAGCCGGTAGAAGAAGAAATACAAAAAGCTGCAGCTCTTGACGGCATCTTTCCGTTACTGACAAACTGCCTCAATCTATCGATCATAGATGTTTTGACCCCCTACAAGTCCAAGCAGCCGCTTTTGGAAAAACGCCATGATCTGTTTAAAAACACATTGGAAGTCACACCGGCTTTCTTAAAAAGTATCAGCAGGCTTGAAGCCTTTCTGTTTTTAAGCTATGTGGCTATAACAGTGCATGCATTGATCGAAAGAGGGTTGCGCAAGGCGATGGAGGAAGACAAACTTGAGGTGCTGGCTCTTTATCCTGAAGGCAGAGATTGCCGGGCCCCTACGACGGCTCGCCTTATAGAGGTTTTTGAAAATCTGCAAAGACATATACTCTCGAGGAAAGGCGAAGCAGTTCAACGGTTTGATCCGGAGCTAAGCACGCTCCAAAAGCAGATACTGGATCTTCTTCATTTACCGGAGGACCTGTTTTCTGCCGGTTTCTAATCACTGGCTGGAGCTGCCGCTAAAAAATGGGGGGAGAAATCGTTCCCGAGACATGCGGAAAGAGGGTTATAATTGAGACTGCATCGGTTATTCCCATGGCACAATAATCTGCTCCTATTTCTTTCCACAATCCCTTGTTGTTTTTAAAAACATATCCTCCTACCA
>CAYPXQ010000064.1:0-3903 GCA_964414685.1 uncultured Actinomycetota bacterium | reverse complement strand
CTGTATATACTGGTAATAGCTTCCCTGGTGCAGATAGTGGAGCTTATAATAAAAAGGACCAATATAAACCTGTATAATTCCCTGGGGATCTACCTCCCCCTTATAACCACCAACTGTGCCGTTCTGGGAATCACACTTATAAACTCGGCAGGGGATTATACCATACTCCAGAGCATAGCCAGTGCCCTGGGAGGCGGGATAGGTTTTACCCTGGTGCTGATAATAATGTCTGGCATAAGGGAAAAGCTCGATTCGGCCGAGACTCCTCCTGCCATGAAGGGGCTTCCCATAGCCTTTATAACAGCGGCGCTCCTGGCCCTGGCTTTTATGGGTTTTAACGGATTGATGTAAGTACTGAAAGTGTAAGAATACCATGAGTATATATGCAATAATAGGAATACTGACTGCCATAGGGATCGTATGCGGCGTGCTTATCTATATAGTAAACCGGGTCCTGCCGGATGAACCTGAAAGCCTTAAAAAAGCGGAAGCCATATCAAAAAACCTGCCAGGCATGAACTGCGGTGCCTGCGGTTATCCCGGCTGTTTTGCTTATGCCCAGGCGCTTTCAAAGGACAAAGATGTATTCTTTAGCAATACATGCGCCACTGTGCTCCAGGATCCGGAGATGTTAAAAGGCCTTGAAGACCTGCTGGGACTGGAAATAGACACTTCCAGCATGGACAAGAAAGCGGTGGTCAGGTGTTATGGTAATTCCAAATGGATAGGCGACTATACAGGGGTAAAGTCCTGCAGTGCCGCAGACAAACTCTCAGGCGGACCCAAAGAGTGTCCCTTTGGCTGTCTGGGGTTTGGAGACTGTGTAGCGGTCTGTCCCAATGATGCCATAAGCATAGATAAAAAACAGGGGACAGCTATTGTAGACCCTGATAAATGCTCCGGATGCGGACTATGTGTAAAGGCATGTCCCCGCAATATAATAGAGCTGGTCCAGTCTCATGCCAATATAGTCTTTTTATGCAATTACCAGTCCATCAAGAATATACCCGGCCGCAAGAAGTGCGACATGGGATGCCTTCACTGCAAGAGATGCTTCAAGGCCTGTGAAAATGACGCTATCATCTGGAATGAGGAAAAAGGCATACCCGAATTCGATTTTTCCAAATGCACGCTATGCGGCAAATGCATAGAGATATGCCCCCATGACAGGCTGGTGGAGTTAAGCGATATTGTCCTAAAAGAAAAACTGGGGCTGGTATCTTCGCTGGAAAAGAAAGAAGAAAAATGATCATCTCCTGCCGATGCAGTTTTCCCGGGGACAGAGGTCGCAGGCGACCCTTGTCTTATTGATCCTATCTTCCGGCCCCAGACCATATACCCCCGATACGGACATAAAAGGCACCATCAGGCAGCTCTGGTTTAGCTTTACCCCTATCTTTGATCCGTCTACCATAGAAAAGATCTCTTTCTGCTCTTCTATGGTCCATTTATACTGGCCCGGCGAGTAGGTGCAGGTGGCTCCGTAACCTTTGCGGTCCAGATATTCCTCTTTTATTATTCTGCCTACATATTCGCCAGTCAAAGTAAGCATGCTGGTTGTAAGGGCGTCTACGATTATAGTGCCCAGGGTATCACCGCTGTCCTTCTGGGCTTTTTCCAGCTTTTCTATATTTTCCCCCAGGGTGAAAATAAATATCACTGCTTTCTCGGAACCGGTAAGTATCCTGGATATATTAGGCCCTTTAAATATATAGCCCGACTCAAAAAACACAGAATCTCCCTGGATGTCCTTTATGCTGAATGCATTATATACAGCCCCGGGATCGAGGGCATCTATGGTCTCGTCTCTTTTCTGGGCAAGCATCTTCTCCATCATGGGTATCATCCTTCCCCCCATTAATTTTTTCAGGAAATCCCTGCCGATGTCTTCCGGTATATCGAGCTGTATGTTTTTTATGATCTTCAAGATTTAAATACCCCTTTTCTAATAATTATTTTCCAGTAGATTATATTATATGCAGAGAAAGCGGGCAAATTATGAGCAATAAAATACCAAGTTTGTCCAGAATTTCTTTTTAAGCATCAGGATTTAACGGTATAATGTTCTTCAAAGCTATTAGCAGGGGAAAGGAAAAAAATAATGGGTGAAAAGATGCTGGAAAAGATAAGGAAGCAGGTAGAAAATGAGCCGTATGTCAGGCTTTTTGATATAAAGCTTCTGGAGCTTAAACCCGGATCCAGTACAGCCCGCATGCAAATAAAAGATGATCATAAAAACCTTCATTCCACCACCCATGGCGGAGCCATATTCTCCCTGGTGGATGTAGCATTCGGGTCAGCTGCCAATTCATACGGGATTATAACCGTAGCATTGAATATTGAGATAAATTATATAAGACCCTCCAGGCCTGGAGACATACTGACTGCGGCAGCTTCAGAAGTAAGCAGGGGCAAGACGGTGGGCACCTACAATATTGTGGTAAAGAACCAGGATGATAAAATAATAGCCTCCAGCCAGGCCATCGGATTCATAATGGGAAAGAAGCTCCCCTTTTTGGATAAAGCCAGGGACAGGCAGGCATAGATTGAGAATAATCCACACATCAGATATACACCTGAACTCCGGAAGGAAGGAAAGCCTGGAAGCATTACAGGACGTACTGGCAAAGGCTGGGGAAGAAAGGGCAGACCTTATGGTGATCGGCGGCGATATGTTTGACTCCAATGAAGAAGCAGATATCTTAAGACCCGGGCTGAGAAAGATGCTGTCCTCCCTGCCGTTTACCATAATGGTCATTCCCGGCAACCATGATATGGATGCATACAGGGCCGATATGAATTTCGGTGACAGCATCAAAGTATTAAACCGGCATCCTTTTGAAGTCATCGACTTCGAGGAAGTAAGGATAACAGCAGTCCCATATGCAAACCAGGCCTTCAATGACCTGGCCGGCCCCCTCAGGGGGAGCATTAACGAAAAAAAAATAAATATTCTGGTAATACACTGCACACTTGACATGCCATATCTGGCTGATGACGGATATGGGGATGAAAAGAAGCAGGCATATTTACCTGTCAATTCGAAGATACTGGGAAATATTGGATTTGATTATGTTTTTGCCGGGCATTTCCATTCCAGGACTGTGGAAAACCGCCTTTCGGAAAAGACTCTTTTTCTGTACCCGGGAAGTCCGGTATCTGTCTCCAGGAAGGAGAAAGGCAGACGAACGGCCGTGCTTCTGGATACAGAAGGACCTTCCAGCGAAAGGATTAGGTTTCTTCCCCTGGATTCCTTCTACTATGAAGATATAGAAATAGACTTCTCGCCGGAAATGGAAGCTGAAATATTGAAAGAGCTGGAAAAGACATTGAAAAAATACAGCGGTCACAGGGTTAATATATACATTAATATGGGCGGATTCATATCCTCTGGCGAGAAGGAAATGGCTGGTATCATAAAAAAGCTGGTGGAGAAAAATATTGGGAAGAATATGGCAATCGAAGTCGTGGAACAGTACCGTGATATAAGTTCTGTACTGGAAGATCCCCTGTACGGGGCATTCAAGGAAAGACTTAAAAGAGCCGGGCTGGAAGAAGGATTTGAAAAGGAGATGGAAGAGATGGTAATATCGCAGTTTTCAAAAATAAAAGCCAGGTAGAATATGAGGATAAAGAAGATACATATCATAAAGTACGGACCCATAAACAGCCTGGAACTCGATATCAGTCCCGGCCTGCAGGTGATAATGGGCCCCAATGAATCCGGAAAGACGCTTACCATAGATGCAGTTATCAAGATGCTGCTGGAGGGAAAGACAAGGGATTTTGAACATATTGACAGAGTCAGCCAGGAACCGGAAGGATATATACTTTTTGAGGACAATGAGGGCAATGAGCAGAAAGTAGACATAAGAAAAGGCCTGGAAAGGCATATGGACCTGG
>CAYPXQ010000063.1:0-11688 GCA_964414685.1 uncultured Actinomycetota bacterium | reverse complement strand
CTTTATGGCAGGAGGAATCGGCATCACCCCTTACAGGTCCATACTTCTGGACCTGGTCTATAATGACGCCTCGCCGGATATCACCATGCTGTATGGGAGCAAAGATGAGGATATAGTATTCAAGACAGTTTTGGAACAGCTTGGAAGCGAAAACAGCTGGCTGGACATAAACTATATCATAGAACCCCGGTTTATAGACGAAGATACAGTGAAACGGAATGTTGAAGATGTCTATAACAGCAGGTTTTACATTTCGGGTCCGCTGAAGATGGTAACCATCATGGAAGATATGCTTCTTAATATGAATATAGATAAAAAAAACATCAAAACCGATTATTTTCCCGGCTATGATGATTAAATGGATCTTATAAAGACTTTAAATAAGGAAAAGAGCGTGATATGAGATTATCATCCCCCAAACAGATAACATGGTGGATAGCCCTGGTGCTTACAGTGATCTCTGTAATAATGGAGCTGGGGATAAGGATACCTGTAATACACCGATACTCTTTTGCCCTGATAGCCATAGCGGCAGTTCTTCTGCTAATAGCTTCCAGAATAAAAGCTTTATAGGAATCACCAGGAAGTCTCAGCGGATGATGTAATGACAGATAGGCCTAATACTAAAAAGCATTTATTTTATATAGTTGATGAGAAAAAAAGATATAGAAGGTAAAAGCTGAATGTAATAAAAAAGCATTAAAGCATATGTGATATCCGGAGGGAGAAAAGATGAAAGTAGCTATTAACGGATTTGGCAGAATAGGAAGGCAGATACTCAGGGCAGTCCTTGAATATGACAGGGGCGAAGTAGAGGTAATGGCTGTTAATGATCTGGTGGAACCAGATACCCTGGCCCATCTGTTAAAGTATGATTCAGTATACGGCACACTGGAGGATGAAGTCAGCGTGGACGGAGATATCCTGATTGCAGGCGGCCGGAAGATAAAGTGTCTTTCTGCAAAAGACCCGGCAGAACTGCCATGGGGTGAAATGGGTATTGATGTTGCGGTGGAGTCCACGGGAATATTTACGAAAAGAGAGGATGCGGGTAAACATATCGAAGCTGGTTCAGCAAAAGTACTGGTAACAGCTCCCATGAAGGGAAAGGGAGCAGATATGACCATAGTGCTGGGAGTAAACCATGAAAAGTATGATCCTGAAGAACACAATATAGTGTCAAATGCCTCCTGTACCACTAACGGCCTGGCACCTATCTGTAAAATAATGCATGATAACTTTGTCATCACAGGAGGATTTATGACCACTATACATGCATATACCAATGGACAGAACCTGGTCGACGGGCCGAACAAAGACCTGAGAAGAGCCAGGGCTGCGGCTTCCAATTTGGTCCCCACTACCACCGGCGCTGCCAGTGCGCTGGGTGATGTAATACCGGATCTTGAAGGAAAGCTGGACGGCATGGCCGTAAGGGTCCCCGTACCGGTGGGTTCACTTATAGACCTGGTTGTGGATATAGAAAAAGATGCAGGGCTGGATGATATTAAGAAGACTTTCAGGGATTCGGCAGAAATGGACAGATATAATGGTATAGTCGAATACAGGTCGGACCCTATAGTCTCAACTGATATTGTGGGCAATCCATATTCTGCAATATTCGATTCCCTGGCAGCTATGAAACTTGGCAACAGGGTGAAACTCATGTCATGGTATGACAATGAATGGGGTTACTCATGCAGGTGTTATGACCTGATAAAATTCATGGTATAGAAGGATCTTTTTTGCATGGCAAAGAGGTTGAAGACAATAATAGTAGGAGGACCTCCGGGAAGCGGAAAAAGCACTATCGTTTCCCGCATGCACTCAGATAGTGTCAAAAAGATATCTACCGGTGATATCCTTAGGGATGAGATAAAAAGCGGGACCAGTGCAGGCAAAAGATTAAAGTCATACATGGATAGGGGTGAACTGGCGCCATCTGACCTGGTAAGGACTTTGGTCTCAAGATCAATAGATGAAAATATGGATGGAAAAACCAATATGTTTGTATTTGACGGCTATCCCAGAGACCTGGAGGAAGTAGACCAGTTTTTAGAAATGGCAGACCGGAAGGGATTGAGTCTGGATGCGGTGATAATACTCAGCCTATCAGAAGAAAAAATAATATCCAGGGTGCTTAACAGGAGAGTCTGCCCCAATTGCGGAGCAATATACAATATAGGAAAAAACCCTCCGTCTTTTGAAGATGCCAGGCTGCAAAAGAGGAAAGATGATGATGAAGAAACACTTAAAAAACAGTTAAAAGAATTCCGGAAAAATACCTTACCGGCAATAAAATATTTCAGAGAAGAATACGGGGATATCATCCTGGAACAGGATGCCGGTCTTCCGGTAAACCGTATAATGTACGATATCTTTACCGGCCTTGACCGGAGGGGAATAATGTTATTCGACGGAGGAAAAGATGAGCGATAATAAATATATACGATGGTTTGAAGACCTTTCATCTGATGATATAGCAGAAGTTGGAGGAAAAAATGCTTCCCTGGGAGAGATGATAAAAAACCTCAAGAAAGAAGGGATCGATGTCCCGGATGGATTTGCCACCACGGCCCTGGCTTACCGTGAACTTATTGAAGAAAATGATATCGATAAAAAGCTGGGATCGCTTATAGACGAGCTTCAAAACGGCGCCAAACTGAAGGAAATCGGCAGGAAGATAAGAAGACTGTTCACAAATACAAGATTTCCCGAAGCGCTTGAGGATTCAATAATCCAGAATTATAAAAGACTTTCGGATAAATACGATAAACAGGAAATAGCTGTGGCTGTGAGGAGCAGCGCCACTGCGGAAGACCTGCCTGATGCCAGTTTTGCCGGACAGCAGGAGACCTTCCTTAATGTCAGCGGGGAAGACGAGCTCCTGGAGGCATGCCGGAAATGCTATGCTTCCCTGTTTACCGATAGAGCTATAAGTTATCGTGAGGAAAAAGGCTTTTCCCACCTAAAAGTAGCTCTGTCCATAGGAATACAGAAAATGGTCAGGTCGGACAAAGGAGGGGCAGGAGTGATGTTTACCATAGATACAGAAACAGGGTTCAATAATGTGATAGAGATCAATGCAGCCTGGGGCCTGGGAGAAAATGTGGTACAGGGAACTGTAAATCCTGATGAATATACAGTATTCAAGCCTGTCCTGGATGATGATTACCTGCCGATCCTAAAAAAGTTCCTGGGAAGCAAGGAAAAGAAGATGGTCTACAGCAGCGGAGGCAGCAAAAAGACCAGGAATACCAACACCAGCAAAAAGGAACAGCAGACATATGTCCTTGATGATAAGGAGATAATACAGCTGGCCAGATGGGGAAAAAAAATAGAGGAACATTATGGAAAACCAATGGATATCGAGTGGGCAAAAGACGGAGATACGCAAAATATATTAATAGTACAGGCAAGGCCTGAGACCGTCCAGTCACAAAAAGCTGCAGGGAAATTAAAAAGCTATACATTAAAGGAAAAAGGTAAAAGGATAGTAAGCGGCATGGCCATTGGAGATGCCATATCTTCAGGGAAGGCCTGCGTCATAAACAATGCCGAAGATATCGATGATTTCATGGAAGGTTCTATACTGGTGACCGGGATGACTGACCCTGACTGGGTCCCTATCATGAAAAAATCAAAAGGGGTGGTGACGGACCACGGCGGAAGGACTTCCCACGCGGCCATAGTCAGCAGGGAGCTCGGCATAGCGGCAATAGTGGGGACCGTAGAAGGTACAAAAAAGATAAAAGACGGTTCAGATATAACCATCTCATGTGCCGAGGGAAGCAGGGGTTATGTCTATGAAGGAAAACTTGATTTTGAAGAGAGACAGATAAGTATAGAAGACGTGCCTGAGACCAGGACCAGGGTGATGATGAATATTGCCAGTCCCGCTGCAGCTTTTGCCTGGTGGAAGATACCCTGCAGCGGCATAGGACTGGCACGCATGGAATTTATAATAAACAATGTCATAAAGATCCACCCCATGGCTCTTGTCAGGTACGATGAACTCGAGGATAAAAAGGTAATAGATGAGATAGATAGCCTCTGCGGTGATTATGAGGACAAAGAACAATACTTCATAGATAACCTGGCACAGGGTATTGCCAGCATAGCGGCCAGCCGCTATCCGGACCCGGTTATAGTCAGGATGAGTGACTTTAAGACAAATGAATATGCAAACCTGGTAGGTGGACAGATCTTTGAACCCAGGGAAGAGAACCCGATGCTGGGTTTCAGGGGTGCCAGCAGATACTATAATGAAAAATACATAGAAGGTTTTTCTCTCGAATGCAGTGCTGTAAAGATGGCCCGGGACAGGATGGGGCTGGATAATATAATAATAATGATACCTTTCTGCCGGACTTTGGAAGAAGCTGACAGGGTACTGGATGTACTGGATGCAAATGGCCTGAAAAGCAATAAGAACGGCCTGAAAATATATATCATGGCAGAGATACCGTCAAATATAATGGAGGCTGAAGGATTTGCCCGGAGGTTTGACGGTTTTTCCATAGGCAGCAATGACCTGACCCAGCTGGTGCTGGGAATAGACAGGGATTCCGAGGAGCTGTCAGGTCTTTTCGACGAGAACAATAACTCAGTGAAGATGATGATAAAGCTGCTTATAAATAAAGCCCACAGCATGAACAGGCCGGTCGGGATATGCGGACAGGGGCCCAGCGATTCACCGGATTTTGCCAGGTTCCTGGTAGAGAGCGGTATTGATTCAATATCGCTTAACCCTGATTCTGTCATGGAGACTATCGATGTAATATATGAAAAGGAACAGGGGATAAAACCCGGGGGATAATCGCTGTATTTATGATAAGAGGAGTTGGAAAAGCTGGATATTTGAGGGATTAGTATATCCAAAAAATGACCTGTCTCCTGCTGCAGGGATCTGTCCGCCAGGAAATCTTAATATGCTTATTGGTAAAGTCTAAGGAGATGCTGAAATCATCAAAGTATATAAACATTGATATTTATATAAAAGAAAGTATAATCCAATAAAACCTTTTATATAAGGGGACAGATTAATGGATGAAAGCAAAAAGGACAGGCCTGACAGGAAGATCACTATAGTAGATATTGCAAAAAGCCTTGGCATATCACCGGCTACAGTCTCCAATGCCCTTACCGGAGAAAGATATGTAAAAAAAGAGACTATAGAAAAGGTAAAGAAACTGGTAGAAGAGCTTGATTACCGGCCAAATATGATCGCCAGGGCCCTGAGGAGTAAAAAACGGAATATAATCGGTCTTCTTACTTCCAATATAAATAATCCCTTCTATGCCCAGGTGATCTCGGGAGTGGAGGATGTGGTTTCAAAACAAGGCTATATACTGGTTATTAATAGTACCAGGTTTGACCGTGATCTTGAGATAAAGGCTGTTAAACAATTGACTAATCTTCTGGTAGACGGCCTTATCTTCCTGGGAGGTTCCTGTGATTTGTCCCATATAAACGAGATAATACCGGTCCGGACCCCGGTTGTGCTTATAAACAGGATGGTAGAAGATTCCCGGTATACTACCATCACCACTGATTATAAAAGGGCAGTAAAAAAGCTGGCAGCCTTCCTGGCAGGAAACGGGCATGAAAGGATCGGTTATGTGGGATGGGATACTGATCCTGCCATAATCCCCGGTGAAAAATACAGGGGCTATATTGAAGGCCTTGAGGAGCTGGGCATAAAACCCGGCCAGGATCTGGTATTTTTAAAAAACAGTATTCCTATCCGGGAATACAGGGAGTACAGGACATTTGCCCATGAGATCCAGCACCGGGTCAGCGGAAGAAAGATATCAGCTCTGATCGCCCAGTCAGATCCCATTGCCCTGGGGCTCATCAAGGGATTCAGGGAATCTGGACTCAGCATACCGGAAGACCTCTCCATAACCGGGATCGGCAATATACTTCAATCGCAGACATCCTATCCTGCCCTCACCACTATTCATGTACCAAAGATAAGGATGGGAAGATTCGGTGCAGAGAAACTCCTGGAACTGATTTCCAGGGGACAAAATGTAAAACAGACGATATACCTCAAGAATACACTGATAAACAGAGGATCGGTTAAAGACCTTAGAAATAGCAGGGACCATGGATCTTAGTACAGGGAACCTTAATGCTTTTGTCCGGAACTGAAACGGCCATAGTCTGACAGGACTGATCTATCCGGCTGTAAGGCCGCTCATCTGTTTTTCTTTATCATGTTCTGCATTATATCAGTCCTGGTTATTATTCCTGCCAGCTTATTATCATTGTCTACAACCGGTATTCTATTAATATCATTATGTATCATTATATTTACAACTTTCTCGATGGGCATATCTATTTTTGCCGTTTTTATCTTTTTTGTCATCACTTCCTCGACCTTTGTCTTAAAATACTCTTTTGTGGTCTTGGTGTAGCTGTCATAATATTTGATAAAAGTGTAATTAAAAGACGGCGGGAAAGGCATGTTGGATTCCTTTATGATGATATCTGTTTCTGTCACGATGCCCAGAATATTTTTTTCCTCGTCTACTACGGGAACACCTGATATCCTGTTATTTATTAAAATCCTTGCAAGTTCTTCAATCGTCTGGTCTTTTCTTATAGTGACGACCCTTTTATTCATTATATCTCCGGCAACAAGCTTTCTCATGATCCCTCCCCCGTTTTCATAACGGCAATAAATTTATTAAACTGATGAGATAAAACCATTACATCTCATTTGCCTCTCCAGATTTAAATATGGCAAATTTTGTGAGCGGCGGAGCTATTATTTCATTTATTATTACAGAAGCAAGAAGGGCATTTATCATAACACTTTCAATGCTGGAAAAAGCGGGATGATCCTTTATCAGCATAGCCAGCCCTATAGTCACTCCGGCAATAGGAAAGAGCCCGAATCCCAGATACTTTTTTATAGGAGCGGGCGCTTTTGAGATCGATGCTCCAATATTTACCCCAACAAACTTGCCCAGGAATCTGAATACCACCAGGACTGCAGCCAACAATCCGGCAGTCTTTATGATCCTGTAATCGAAATGGGCTCCGGCCAGTGTAAAGAACATGGCAAATATCACACCCTCGATATTATTGATGACCCCGAACATATCCTCGCTTTCCTTCATCATATTGACCACTATAAAGCCCATGGTCATAGCGGAAAGTATGCTGGAGAAGCCTAAAAATTTGGCTATCCCCACGCATAAGAAAATAACCCCTATCACAAAAGTGAGCAGCTGGGTCCTTTTTTTGATGTATTTTCCAATAAATGTTAAAAAGAAGCCAAGGGCAGCACCCAGAGCAATGGAACCCAGAATATCGATTACCGGGGTCAGAAGCACCTCATACCAGGAAATATTTCCAAGACCGGTTATCAATGATGCTGCAAAGTGTGACCCCAGGGCAAAAGCTACAACCGCAATCGCATCATCAAGCACTATTATCGCCAGAAGCGTAGTGGTAAACGGCCCGCTTGCCCTGTATTCCCTGATAATGGCAAGGCTTGCAGCCGGTGCCGTAGCGCAGGAGATAGCACCGACAACTATGGCAAGCGGGAGGTATTCCCTAAAAGATGTAAAACCAGTCCCGCTAAGCCTTATAATAAACGGCCCCAGGAAAACTACCGGTATGGTTACAAAGACCCATGCCCCTATAGCCTCAAACGGAGTTATGGCAGCTATGGTCTTGCCAAACTGTTTCAGTCTTTTAAAGAACAGGGAACCGCCCACAAGATAGCCTATTATTCCCAGGCTGATCTCAGTTATCACATTAAGTTCCCCGGTGATCATGCTTTCAGGGATGATATTTGTAAGGCTCAGGATTATTCCTACTATGATGTACCCTGTAATAGTAGGAAACTTGATCTTTTTTGCTGCGAATCCGCCGAAGATCCCGATGACAGTAAAGATCCCTATAGCCAGCAGAATATTCATTTCCCAGTCAAAGTGCATATGTTCTTTCCTGTTATGCCCGGATCTCTAAAATAAACAAAAGAACATTATACTCTTGTAATGGTTTTTAAGTAAATATAAAATCAAAAGCTTTTTGTCAAATGGTTTTTTTAATATGAAGAACCTCAGCCTGTTCCGTTCCAGATCATCCAGGGACTTCAGGCACCAGGGATATTAACTTCTCCTGCCGGCAAAAACAGCATCGTTTTCCAGCTATCACAAAACCTTTTAAATGAAAAACTGCGCATCAGCTTCAACGGCCTTTTCTACAAAGAAACCGCCTCCTACACAGCCTTCGACGTCATCTATCATGCATTCCCTTGGTATCTCCATCACATCCATACTCATCTGGCAGCCGTACATCTTTACTCCCATATCAATTGCCATCTGCCTCATCTCGGGAAGTGATGCCACTTTCCTGGCCCTCATCATCTTCTTAAACATCCATCTCCCAAGACCGCACATGCTGTATTTGCTGGGGTCTGCCTTATTTATGTCTCCGCCTTCCATGATCCCCATCATCCTGCCCATAAAACTTTTTCCTGTCCTGACATCTTTTTTAAGAGCCCTCAGGCCCCAGAATGTAAAGAACATGGTCACATCAATATTTGATGCTGCAGCGCTGGTAGCTATGATAAATGCGCCGAAAAGCCTGTCCATATCACCGCTCATGACTGCCATTACCATCTTTTTGTTTTTCCTGGCTTCAGCCATTTTTGATCCCCCCTTATGTTTATCTGCCTATGCCTTCTTTTATCGCCTTTTCCCTTGAAGAGGTGGAATCCTCAAGGACTTCGCTTATGAGATCATAAGCCTCTATTATCTTGATATTCGAGATGGAATAATAGATATTATTACCGTCTCTCCTGGTCTTGACCACGCCTTTGGACCGTAGTATTGCCAGGTGCTGTGAAAGATTGGCCTGGCTGATACCTGTCTTCTCGATAAGCTCTGAGACAGTAAGTTCCCCGCCTCTTATAGTATCCAGTATTGCCTGCCTCCTGGGGTTGGATATAGTCTTGCACATCTCTGCGTGCATATTGTAAAAATTTTCCTTTTTCAATTTTTTCTCCCTATCTTTTTATCGGCCTTTCCAGAGGCATATTTTTCCAGATCACATCTGCATTTATATAATCATCATCATCTTTTACAGATCCCATTCATGTCACGGTCCGGCCGGCTGCAGGTATATGGCCGGTCTAAATATACATATATATTTTTAGTCTACTAAACATATTCTAATATTGCAATATAACTTTTATTGAGACGGTCAGTCTGGCCTTAGACAGAGGATATCGCTATCTTTCCGCAGGCGATAAGAGGCTGTCCTGCTGCCGGTCATTAAATAAAGCAGGCGAACAAGATTAGCTTATAAGGACATCCAGGGAGCCGGCAGGCAGAAAATAAGTGCTAATGATGAATAACTGTTTTTCCGGCGAATATGAAGAATATCTCAAGGTCGGTCCCCCTGTCAGTTATAATGGTGTGGTCTGTATGGCGGGGGACATAGACAAAGTCTCCGGCAGCGACTTTATGGAAGTCCTGCCCCAGCTTTAAAGTGCCTTTTCCGGACAGGATATAAAGGGCTTCATCCACATGGTGCTGGTGGGTCAGGGAAGTCTTTCCTTCCTTAAACCTGGTTATACCCAGGTTAAGGTTCCCGGCATTTACTTTACCCTGGGGGCCGAAAGCAAACCTGACCCATCTGTCATCAAAGACTTTTTTATCGATATCCTTTTCATTAAATACTGACGCCATAACAGACTCCCCTTTACTAAAATATGCAGACAATACTGAAGTATTGGCACAGGTTTTTAAAAATTTTACAATTATAAGGTAATATTTGCTATAATCAAATGCAAATTTTACATCAAAGTAATGTATTGAAGAGGGAAAATGGGAGTTATAGACCTGCCTAGATATGACCTGACTGCTGAAGAAGAAAAGACTGTAGAAAATATAATATCAGGATATGATAAAAACCGGAGCTCGCTTATCCCTGTTCTCCAGGAGATACAGGAATCAGTAGGATTTCTTCCCCTGGATGTGCAGAGAAGGGTTGCAAAAGGGATCGATGTCCCGGAAAAGGATGTTTACGGTGTAGTTACCTTCTATTCGTTCTTCACCATGATCCCCAGGGGTAAGTACAATATAAGGGTGTGCATGGGAACGGCATGTTTTGTAAAGGGCGGCAAGCAGATAACGGAAAATATAAGTAAAGGGCTGCAGATCGAACCGGGGCAGACTACCCCTGACAGGGTCTACTCGCTTCAGGTCAACAGGTGTGTGGGTGCCTGCGGAATAGCACCGGTTATCATAATAAATGATAAGGTATATAAGAAAGTCGACCCTGACACTGTAATGGATATTGTAAACTCGCTGCAGTAGTATAACTTTTTGACTATACCATTTAGGAGCATCAATAAAAGGGACTATGAGTATTAATACAAAAAAGATAAGCAATATAGAAGATCTTGAAAAAAAGGCAAAGCTGCTGAAAGACAGCTGTGAGACAAAGACTGTGATATCGCTATGCTCAGGCACCGGATGCAAGGCAGCAGGTTCTGATGATGTCTTTGAGATATTAAAGGAAGAAGCCAGCAAATATGCAGCAGCTTCCGGAAAAGAGATCTCGATCCGCAGGACAGGCTGTCACGGTTTTTGTGAACGGGGTCCGCTTATCATATTCTATCCCCAGGAGATATGCTACCTGGGTGCATCCGGAGAAGATATTGCCGAAATAGTCACAGAGACAATGGGCGGCAACATAATAGAAAGACTTCTTTACAAGACTGTTGATGATAAGCTTGTCAAAAAAGAGTTCGAGATCCCTTTCTATAAATACCAGAAGAGGATTCTTCTGGGAAATAATTCCAGGATAGATTCAAAAAGTGTTGATGATTATATCCTTTACGGCGGATATAAGGGCCTGGCAAAGGCGCTTAAGCATATGTCCCCGGAGGAAGTGCTGAAGGAAGTAAAGGATTCCGGGCTCAGGGGAAGGGGAGGCGGAGGATTCCCTACCGGACTCAAATGGGAGATAACCAGGAAGGCCGAAGGTTCTCCCAAATTCATGATAGTCAATGCGGACGAAGGCGACCCCGGCGCATATATGGACCGGAGCATACTGGAGGGGAGTCCCCATAGCGTGCTGGAGGGACTGATCATTGCTGCTTATGCTATTGGCGCCAGCAGGGGCTATATATACGTCAGGCAGGAGTACCCCCTGGCAGTGGAAAATGTAAAAGCTGCCATTGAAAGTGCAAGGCAATACGGCTTTTTGGGAAAGGATATCCTGGGTTCCGGTTTTGATTTCGAGATTACTGTTTACCAGGGCGCAGGAGCTTTCGTATGCGGCGAGGAGACTGCCCTTATAAGGTCCATAGAAGGTGAGAGGGGTATGCCCAGACCCAAACCGCCATTCCCGGCAAATGAAGGGCTTTTTAGAAAACCAACCTGTATAAATAATGTAGAGACTTATGCAAATGTCCCCTACATAATAGATAAGGGGGCAAAGGAATTTTCCAGTGTGGGTACTGAGACCAGCAAAGGTACCAAGATATTTGCCCTTACCGGAGCTGTGGAGAATTCCGGGCTGGTAGAAGTTCCCATGGGTATGTCGCTAAGGGATATAGTCTTCAAGATCGGCGGCGGCGGAAAAGACGGCAAGGCAGTAAAGGCAGTCCAGCTGGGAGGTCCCTCAGGGGGATGTATTCCCGAGAAGCATCTTGAT
>CAYPXQ010000062.1:0-3814 GCA_964414685.1 uncultured Actinomycetota bacterium | reverse complement strand
CCGGTAGCCGTATTTTTCCAGAGCCTTCATCTCCCCCAGTATGCGCATATGGCATCCCCGGTCGGCAAAGAAGGGGGTGGGGACTATGTTTAAGACTTTTTTACCTTTTATATTTTTCATCTTTTAGTTTGTGTTTATTATCCAATACAGCATTATAATCATAATGTTAGCCTTAAGGAAATGATTAATGCTGTTTATTTTTTCTTTGATCTATCGATCAATATGCTGAAAACTATTATTCCCGCTATCAAGCCCAGCATCAGCAGCAAATAAAAGAATAAAAAAACCCTGTCATCAGACAATCCTGATACCAGGCTTGATACTGGTCTTTTCTGGTAAAATGGGACTTCCTGCATCTCTAATAGATAATCCTTATCAACCCGGAAGACATCCTGTTCAGGGTAATTCAGGTTGTTTCCCAGACTCAACAGGTCTCTCCTGTAATTTCCGTCATACTTTATGTCAAACTCCACGAAGCTATAGTCTGATACTTTAATATCAAGACCTTTATAATAGTTTTCTGTGTCCAGCTGGATCTGGAAATCTATTATGCCTTCCCCTGCTATAATAGAATCCTTTTTGTCAGTGTTAAAACCTTTCACCTCAAATACTCCATCAGAAGAAAGCATACCGGCAGCCACATGCCCCTGGCTTGCCCTGGCTGCCGAATTCTTTGCAGAAAAATATACCCTATAAAGTCCTGTATCCTCCTGCCAAATCAATATCTTGTTTTGCGCTCCCGGGACTATAAACGGTTTTGCGCAGCCAGACAGCAGAAGTACTGTAAGTAAAAAGAAGACTGGCAGCATGCAATATTTATTTCTAATATGTTTCATCTTCCAGGGATTTCTTTTTTATGATGCTTTGCATTATAAGATAAACCATAGAAAGTGTTATCAGCACAAAAACGATCCTGAATATATTTTCAAATAATAGTGCGGGATATGATATCTGCACCATCTCATCTAAGTTCGGAAAACGGTCAAAAAATTCAAAATCAATAGCAGCAAATAATTTATTGGAATACGGCCATTTCCACCAGAACGGGATCAACAATAAGAAGAATATGAACTGGATTATATGCAATATGATCAATTTCTTGTCCTGGATTAATAAAAATAACAGGAATGGAAAAACCCATAGAAAGTACTGCGGATAAAAAACGGAGGTAGCAAAAAATAACAGGTAGACAATTGCCCCATATTTTATAAAAAGAGCCAGGTCTTTGTCTTTTGACCTGAAATAAAAGACCAATGCCGTTACATATAGCAGCGGGAAGATTATTATTTTGTCATACGGGAATAGCCCTATGGGGCGTATAAATAGGAGCTCGAAATGATATGAGCTTATGATCTCCATAAACAGGCTCTTACTAAAGACAAATCTATAAGATAATTCGATTATTGCAAAGATAGAGATGCTGATCCCCCCATAGGCAAAATAATCCCGCTTTTTTCTTGATATATATCCAATAAAAAACGGCAGTACAAGCAGCGGAAAGAACCTCATAAATGCTGCTAAAATAAAAATGAAGTAGGACAGGTCTCTCCTGCCTGACTTTGCCAGGTAAAATGCCAGGATAAGGAATGCGACTGGAATAATATCCAGCCTGCCTATCATATACACAATAAAGATGATCAAGGGACTTAACATCCAATATTTGAAGACTCTGGCTTTATTGTCCCTGTTTTTATAAAACCTGGTGATGATAAATGCAGCTATAATATCAAAAATAAGATACAGGGACTTAAATATAAAAAGAGTCCGGAATACATATTCATTATTGCTAAAATAATACCACGAGGTATATGGCTCCTCATTTAAAAGAATGATCTTTATACTTTCAAAGTATGGAAATATCTTATCGATTATGAAAAGATAAGCTGACTGGAATGATTCAATTATGAGCTGTTCAATATCCAGGATAGTACCGGGCTCAAACAAGAGGAATGCTGAACGCCTGTATGTATAAAGCAGGCCTTCCATATATATAAAAGGCATAAATATGATCCTTATCAATACACCGATCAGCAGATACCGGCAAAGCCTGTATCTGTATTGATTATTATAAATACTGGAAGACTTATTCCCGCTCATTTATAAAATATAGATCACCTCATATAAGACCATAGGGTGCCTTAATATAGCATTAAAACACCCTATGGCATAGATCAAAAACAAGTTTCATTATGCTTATCAAGTTATAACTACTTCCTGTTCCTAACCGTCCTCAGGCTGAATACCAGGCACCCGGCTATTGCCATCAGCAGCAGGCCCATAATATATAGAAGCGGATTTTGTCCGGTAAATGCAAGTACACCGACTTCTCCAGTCTCTTCCTCTTCTTCTTCAGGCGGAGGTGTTTCTCTGGTGTTTTCCATGATCACATTCACCACTTTATTTACATTGCTGTCATTGATGACAACTTCTTTATCAGCCTCACCGCTATAACCTGCTGGCACAGTAGTCTCAGATACTATGTATGTGCCCATAGGCAGATGCTCAAAGGCGACCTTTCCAGCAGCATCTACTATCTTTTCCGCCACTACTACTATACTCTTATCAGAATTGTACAATGTAAATCCTGCGCCTGTAAGCGGGTCTCCATTGCCGTCTACCTTCTCCACTCCTATGGTGCCGGATTCAGGTACACATTCCCCTACGGTGAAGTACTCTTCATCGTATGCCTCTTCATGCTGGCTTGAACCATCAGATTCATAAGTCTTCAGTGTTACCAGGTAATCTCCCTCTGCAAGGACTCCTGCATCGAAGCAGCGGCTTTCCTCGGGATCCATGGGGCCATAATATACAAGACCCGGGCAATCGCCCACCAAACCCAGATTAAGCCTTACATAAAGTGTATCTCTTCCGGCTGAATCCGGTCCCCAGTCTATCTCGATGCAGATCTCTGTACTACCGCCACATTCATCCACATCAATGCCAGTTATTGTGGCATAATCTATATAGCTGGCAAATAGTGCACCAGGCAGTACAAAGAATGCGGCAAAGGCGGTTATAAGTCCGATGACCATCAGCCTCTTAATTCTTTTCATCAATCTCACCTCCTTCCAATTATTTTTGTTGTTCTCCCTAAAAAACAAAAACCGACTAAATTTAGTCGGTTTCGCTATTAGCTCCACTTTCCCCCAGCGTCCATATCCAGAGAAAGCTTCAAAGCTACTAAATTCTAATTATTTATTAAATTTTTTTAAAAACTTTATTAATGCTTTTGTAAAAAATAATAATTTTATTAGATATGTATTATTATTGTAATATTATTGCACTGGGATGTCAAATTTTTAAAATTATTTATTAAAGGCAGCAGGATCTTGATCGCCAGTTTATCAATCAAGTTCTCCCAGTTTTTTTATTTAAGCAAAATTAGTTATTGTGATGACCTGTCGATCTTCTTGCTTACTTCAAACTTCACTGAGGAGAGCTCGTCGGTATCCAGGTATCTGGAAGCATCAAGTATCTCTATTCCGATAACATTTTTATCTTTGTCAAAATCAAGGATAATATTATCATTTATTTCATCACTTTCAGAACACATATCTTGTTTCAGCCTTATATGCAGTGCATCCGAAGCCTGGTCATACCTTATATACATATTATGATCCTGGTTGAAAATTGTCTCTTTTTGGCATTCCGCTACCTGTTCTTCTCAAACCACTCATAGGTAAGCCTGAGCCCCTCTTCTATGGATACTTCCGGTTTCCATCCGAAAACTTTCCCGGCCAGGGCATTATCAAGCACGCTCCTTCTCTGCTCGCCCGCCTTTGCCGGGCCGTGCTTCTCTTCAATATCTTTTCCG
>CAYPXQ010000061.1:0-2498 GCA_964414685.1 uncultured Actinomycetota bacterium | reverse complement strand
ATAGATTCTTCAAATCATCTGATATTTGAGTATAATAGCTTACATCATTAAACTGTTTTATTATTTTTTACTATGAAGACAAAGATAGCATACCTGGGGCCTCCCGGGACTTTTACGGAAGAAGCTCTGGATAAATATATAGGACTGGGCAAGCTGAAGGATGAGATAGAGAAGATCCCTTATGCCAATATGGGAGAGGTAATAAAGAGCGTGGACAGGGGAGAGACCGAAGAAGGTATTGTTCCCATAGAGAATTCCCTGGAAGGTTCGGTAAATGTCACCCTGGACTACCTTACATTTGAGAGTGAAGCAAAGATCATAAGGGAGATCACTATTCCCATAAAGCACAGCCTTATAAGCACTGAGAAGATCTCTCCAGCCGGCATAAAAAAGATAATATCCCACCCCCATGCAACTGCCCAGTGCAAGAACTATATAAATACATATCTAAAACATGCAGAGATAATCGCTGCCAACAGCACTGCTGAGGCCATAAAGATATTGAAAGAGGAAGAAAACGGCATTGCAGCCATAGGTACCAGGACGGCCGCAGGCATCTACGGCCTTAAGATAATACAGAATGATATTGAGGATAATAAGGAAAATAAGACAAGGTTTGTATTCATCGGAAACAATATACAGCCTAAGACCGGAAGCGATAAGACATCCATAGTCTGCTTTCTTAAACAGGACAGGCCGGGAAGCCTGTTTAATATCCTAAAGGAATTTGCCGAGAGGGATATAAACCTGACCAGGCTGGAATCGAGACCGGCAAAAAAAGACCTGGGCGACTATGTATTCTCCATAGACCTTGACGGCCACCTTCACGACAGGGAAGTCTATGATGCCATAGATGTGCTTCGAAAGACTGTATACCTGGTAAAGATCCTGGGTTCCTACCCTAAATGGAAATAGGATAATCAAGATATTTAAGGACCAAGACCGGAGAACACTGATGATTGACATCGAGCTTTTCAGGAAAGACCCTGATATATTCAAAGAAGAGATAGAAAAAAGAAGACTAAGGATAGATGTCTCCCGGGGCATAGTCCTGGACAGGGAAAAGAGAGACCTTACCTTCAGGGTTGATGAGCTAAGAGCCAGGCAGAATGAAGCATCAAAGATCATACCCAAACTTAAGGGTGATGAAAAAGCAGAAGTTATCTCCCAGATGAAAGAAATAAAGGCCGGGCTGGAGCAGCTGGAAAAAAAGCTTTCAGATACACTAGAAGAGTACAGACTTCACTTTTCGGCTTATCCTAATCTGTCCCATGATACTACACCGGTGGGTCCTGATGAGTCAGGCAATGTTGTAAGGTCTGTGAATGGTAAAAAGCCGGTATTTGACTTTGAACCCAAAAATCATATAGAGCTGGGAACCAGCCTGGATATTCTGGATGAGGAAAGGGCGGCCAAGATATCCGGCTCCAGGTTTGTGTTTTTAAAAAATGAAGCAGTACTTTTAGAGTTTGCACTCATACAGTATGTGCTGAATATCCTTATTGCCCGCGGCTTTACACCCCTTATCCCTCCCACCCTGGTAAGGGAGGATGCCATGTACGGTACCGGCTTTTTCCCGGTAGAAGCTTCCCAGTACTACAAGACAGAGCTGGATGACCTCTACCTGATAGGCACATCCGAGGTGCCCCTTTGCTCCTATCATGGTGATGAAATACTGGATATAGTTGATCTGCCTCTCAAATATACAGCATTTTCCACTTGTTTCAGGAGGGAGGCCGGAACCTATGGAAAGGATATGGGAGGTATGTTCAGGGTGCATCAGTTTGACAAGGTGGAGATGTTTATATTCTCCCATCCCGATGATTCATGGCAGGAATATGAGAAGCTGGAAGCAATACTGGAAGAGATAATGAAGGGACTGGGACTTCATTACCGGATCATGGATATGTGTACCGGCGATATCGGCACCCCTAATGCCAAAAAATATGACCTGGAAGCCTGGCTTCCCGGGCAGGAGAGCTACAGGGAACTTGCCTCCTGCAGCCACGATACTGATTTCCAGGCAAGAAGACTTAATATAAAGTATAAGGATGGAAAGAAAAAGGGGCTGGTGCATACCATGAACTCCACCGCCTGTGCCGTGGGAAGGACTCTTATAGCCATATATGAGAACTACCAGGACAGCCAGGGATACATCGCCATACCTGGTGCACTCCAGCCCTATATGGGCGGGATGAAGAAGATAGCCAGGGAAAAGAAATAGCCAAAAAGCCGGCCAGAAGAACCGGGTCTCCTTATCGCATAATCCGGTTTAATAATTATATTTTTATGCTATAATCTTTTTTTGCCGTCCGCGGAGAGGTGGCAGAGTCTGGTCGATTGCGACGGTCTTGAAAACCGTTGAAGGTTTTCCTTCCGGGGGTTCGAATCCCTCCCTCTCCGCCAGGTTATTCAGGACTTATAAATCAACTTAAGTAGAGCTAAGCGGGTGGATATGCCGTTGGTGCATATCCACTGGATTCGAAAAGACGGACTGA
>CAYPXQ010000060.1:0-7682 GCA_964414685.1 uncultured Actinomycetota bacterium | reverse complement strand
ATCAAAGCCTGCTGATACCCAGCCGGAAGAACCGGTTTTTATTCCGGCAAAAAGCTCCTGGCCGTCATGGCTCCAGAAAAACTCTATCCCTGTGGCATTTTCTGTCAGCGAGTGAGGGTACTCTCCCGGGTCAATACTGCCGTCAATAACCGGAGACATATCTGTATCAGTGTCATCTGCCTCTTCAGCCATGGTCCCGGTCCCGTCATCGGCAGTTTCTTCAACCGGTTCCCGGTCCTGTGCGTCACCGGCTGCAGACTCCTGTTCCTGACCCTCCGTATCCTGAGTGCAGCTAAAAAGCAGCATAGATATCACCATAAGTATTGCAAATGCTAAAATATATTTTTTAGAAAAAATCATTTTTATCTCTCCAAATATTATGATTTATTACCATTTATGTAATATTATATTATAAATGACCTGATTTATCTAAATACCTGCTGTCTGATGCAGGGACGGGATATTATTAAAAAAACAGGTTTTATAAACCAGGAAAGGAAGTGATCATGACTGAGAAGATGCAGATCTACAAATGCGAGATATGCGGAAATATTGTTGAGATGGTGCATGGGGGGAAAGGCGAGCTGGTATGCTGCGGGCAGCCCATGGGATTATATGAGGAGAACTCAACTGATGCCGCCAGGGAAAAACATGTACCTGTAGTAGAGAAGACAGATGACGGCTATAAGGTGACTGTAGGAAGTACCGCCCATCCCATGGAAGAAGAACATTATATAGAATGGATAGAACTTATATCAGGAGATTTTTCTTCCCGGCAGTTCCTTAAACCGGGAGATGTTCCGGAAGCAGTATTCTGTACCAGCATTGAAGATGTTACCGCAAGGGCATACTGCAATGTGCATGGTCTCTGGATATCCCAGGATAAATAAAAGCATAAATAACAGTCCCGCTCTCCAGCCTCTCAGGATTGCGGGACCTGGCTGTCAAGAGTTTAATGGAATGGAGTTTCCCAGATGGATAATAAAGAATTGAAGAAAAATATATATTATGCTGGCGTGTCCGACCCGGAAAGAAGGCTTTTTGATGAACTTATTCCGCTTCCGGACGGTACCACATACAATGCATACTTGATAAAGGGCAGTGAAGCCACAGCCCTGATCGACACTGCAGATCCTCCTATGACCGATGTTCTCCTGAAGAATATAGAAGATGCAGGCATAGAGAATATCGATTATATAATCTCACAGCACGGTGAACAGGATCATTCCGGTTCAATCGGGGAACTTGCCGGAAAATACCCTGATGCAGTCATCGTAACCAATGAAAAATGCAGGGGAATGCTTATTGACCTGCTTCATATACCCGAAGACAGGTTCATGACGGTACTAGACGGGGAGACCCTTTCACTTGGTGATAAGACCCTGGAATTTATCTTCACTCCCTGGGTTCATTGGCCCGAGACTATATCAACCTATTTAAAAGAAGATAAAGTATTATTTTCCTGTGATTTCTTTGGTTCGCATTATGCTTTTTCAAAGCTGATGATCTCAGACAATGACCTGGAAAGGGTGATGCCGGCAGCAAAAAGATATTATGGGGAGATAATGCTCCCCTTTGGCAGTATTATAAGGAAAAACCTGGAAAAACTTGAAAGTTACCAAATAGATATGATAGCTCCCAGCCACGGGCCTATCCATGATGAAACGGGACATATAATGGATGCCTACAGGGAATGGTCGTCAGGAAAGCTGGCAAATACGGTGGCAATACCATATGTATCCATGCATGGCAGCACAAGGAAGATGGTCATGCATCTTAAAGGCGCCCTGGAAAAGAAAGGTATAAGTGTAGTTGTTTTTCACCTGTCAGAGGATGACCTGGGTGATCTTGCTTCAGCCCTTATAGATGCGGCAACTGTGGTGATAGGCACCCCTACCGTACTGGCAGGACCGCATCCGGCGGTAGTCTATGCTGCTTATCTGGCCAGGGCCTTAAGGCCTCCGGTGAAGTTTCTTTCCATTGTCGGATCATATGGGTGGGGAGGAAAGACCGTAGAGATACTGGGGGATCTGGCTGCACCCATGAAGGCAGAGATAATAGAACCGGTCATCATCAGGGGATATCCCCTGGAAAAGGACTTTAAGGCTCTTGATGAACTGGCGGAAAAGATAGACAGGGCACATAAGGGACTGGGTGATGACCTTAAAAAAGCCTGAAAAGGGTCAGTATACTGAAGAAGTTTTAAGGCAGTTTCTGGACGGCATATACCGTAAATACCACCATCGGCGTTTTGTCCATCCAGACCCGCTGGAATTTTTGTATTCATATGAGGATATAAGGGACAGGGAGATAGTGGGCCTTATCGCTTCCTCCCTGGCATACGGCAGAGTCACCCAGATACTTAAAAGCGTTGACAGCATACTCTCCCTGATGGGTCCGTCGCCCTATGACTATATAATGAATACAGATATTATGCGCCTGAAGGAGAGATTGTCGTTTTTCAAACACAGGTTCACGCCGGGAGTAGAGCTAGCCTGTCTCCTGTCTTCGGCCAGGGAGATGATCGCCAGCCGGGGTTCGCTTAATGCTGCATTTCTCGAAGGTTATGATGACGATCATCCCAGCGTACTATATGCCATGCTTGCTTTCAGTGAAAAGATCAACAGGCTGGCCTCTAATTCATGCTGCAGCCTGATGCCTTCTCATGAGGGGAAAAGCGCCTTTAAGAGACTAAACCTTTATTTGCGCTGGATGGTAAGAAGCGATGATGTAGACCCAGGAGGCTGGGAGGGCATACCTGCTTCCAGGCTGCTTGTGCCACTGGATATACATATGTCGCGTATGTCATCCATGCTGGGACTGACTTCAAGGAAGCAGTCAGACCTTAAAACCGTGCTTGAAGTAACGGAACACTTAAAAAAAATTGATAAAAATGACCCTATAAGATATGATTTTGCATTGACAAGGATAGGGATAAATAAAATAGAGGAGGATCTCAGGCCGGGGTCATAGAAAAAAAGTATTTTTTATTGTATTATAAAAAAATTAAATAAATGTATTAAATAATATATAAAAGATAAGGGGCTGGTGATGAGAAAAAAGATTTTAGCGAAATGGAAGTTTGTAGCGGTTTTTACCGTTATAGCGGCACTGCTGGTCACTATAATGCCGGCAGTTCTTACCGGAGGCAATGCGGAACAGGTACAGGCATTCGTTAGCAGGTTTTATGTGCAGTGCCTTAACAGGCAGCCTGACCAGGCCGGACTGGAAGAATGGGTGGGAAGACTGCTTAATGGTTCCAAGACCGGGGCTGACGTAGCCCATGGCTTTGTGTTCAGTGAGGAGTTTACCAGCAGCAATCACGGAAATGAAGCATTTCTTACAATTTTATACAGGTCTTTTTTTAACAGGGAACCCGATGCCGATGGATATAATACCTGGATTGGCCGGATGAATGGGGGTATGAGCCGGGAAAAAGTCCTGGACGGTTTCCTGAAGTCCCAGGAATTTGCCCAGCTCTGTGCAGCATACGGGATTACACCCTATGCGGGCGCACCTGCAGCCGCATCCTATGCTTCGGGCAGCGGTTTTTCTACAGGCGGATCTGCAGGATTTCATGCAGGACGAAAGGTAAACTTCATAATATGGGGCGATGATAGTGCGGCCGACAGGGCTGGCGGAAGGGTAAGCGGCAGGACAGATACAAATATATTTGTCCACCTCAACCTTGATACCAGGAAAGCATACCTGGTCACTATTCCCAGGGATACCTGGTTCGGCGGCAGAAAAATAAACGGATATCATGCCTCAGGCGGCCATGACTATGCAGTATCCAAGTTTGAGCAGTTTGTAGGAGGAAAAATAGATTTTTATGCCATAACCGATTTTGACGGGTTCCCGCCGCTTATCGACTGGATGGGAGGAGTCACAGTTACCGTAGAGGAAAATATTGCTGATGGCTTTTCCGGGTGCTATCTGGGTCCGGGAGTCCATCATATAAACGGCGCCCAGGCGCTGGCGCTGTCAAGAGCCCGGAAGGGCAGGACCCTTTACGGGGGAGGTGCTTATGCCAGGGAGAAGCAGGCAGCCATGATGCTGGCGGAACTTCTTCTGCAGAAGAAGGGGATGGTAAATTCGGGAAATCTGGCAGGGTTTATGGGTACCCTGGGAAATTTCATATATACCAATATATCGCTGGCCCAGGCCCAGGAGATACTGCCGGTCCTTTTATCGCTTAACAGGGAAGATATAGTGATCACTACCTTTAACTCATGGCCCCAGTGGTTCGGCAATGCCAGTGCGGTGGGGTATAATGAAGCTGAAAAAAACCAGTTCTTTCAGAACATCCTGAACCAGTAGAGGAAAATCGGCAGAGAGCCCCCTGTCCATACAGAGTAAGGGGGCTCTATTTAAATATATACTTTTTTATTTTTGATCTATCATCAAGGCAGGAAGTATGATAATAAAGAGACTCAAAAAAACTAAGCCCATAATAATGGATGACGGGGAAGCTTCGGGAATCAGTTTTTATCCTATGCTTACCGTCAAAGACGGTGCCCCCAATTTTGCCATGAGGCTTTTTAAGATAAAGCCTTCAGGGCATACCCCCAGGCATTCCCATACCTGGGAGCATGAAGTAGTAATAATCTCCGGGAGCGGCTATGTGCTTAAACATGATGAGAGGATAGCCATAGAAAAGGACGATTTCATACTGGTCCCTCCTGGCCTCTTGCACCAGTTCATAGCCGGCAAAGATGGTATGAGCATGGTATGCGTGGTGCCCAATGAGGGTCAGCCGGCATAATGCAGTCACTGGACTTAAGGCTTAAACAACTGTCGGGAATTAGAATACTTGCTGCTGCATTGTTTTTTTTCTCCATTTTTATCCTGCTTGTGTCCTGTTCAGCCGGCGGGACATTCGGCGAGCTTATCATAGGCGGAGATATCGATCCCCGGACATTGGAACCGGTTGACATAGGAAGCCGATACAGTATAGATTCCCCCCAGATCGCAGCAGCTGTCAAAGTCTCAGGCGTGAGGGGTGGTGACAGGTGGAGGTTCACCTGGAGGAATTCCGCGACCGGGGGAGTCATAGCTGATTCTACCGGTACCTATTCCATGGATAATCCAGCCTTCGTAGAAGGATATATCTCTAACAGGCTTCTTCCAGCAGAAGGGGAAGAGATAATAGCAGAGCCCGGAGAGTATACGGTAAGCTATTATCATAATTCAGAGCTGAAAGCCGAGGCAGGTTTTACTATATTGGAGCCTTCAGCAGAAATAATCGAAGCCGGCATGTCTAAAGGCCTGGACCAGGATGGAAAACCTGCCGGCAAGTCCCGTGAATTCTACCAGGATGATGTAATATATGCTTTCATCGGGCTGGATCACAAGATCTCAGGGGACAGATTCGGCATAAAATGGTATGAGGATGACATACTCCTGGGAGATGAAGAATACATTATAAGCCAAAACTCATATATTCCCGGTTATATAATATTCCAGCTTGTAAATGAGGAAGAGCCGGCTTTCCCCCCGGGAAGCTACAGGCTGGAAATAATAATCCAGGATGAAGCCTGGCAGGAGTATGTCTTTGAAGTGGTGCCGCTGGAATATGATGACGGCATTTTTGCCGGAAACCAGGTATATACAGACCAGGATTTTGGTTTCAAGATCGCCTATCCTGACGACTGGTCCCTGGAAAAGGAAGATATTGAGGCTGGTCTTAAGGCAGGTTTTACCCCTGATGACGGCATAAGACAGATCATCATAGATATGTGGGTACTCAAAGAAGACTTCTCACCCTCACCTGGCGAGTATTCCAGTTTTGCAGACCGGAGAGTGGAAGAGCTGAAACAGCATTTGGAAGAGCTTAAAGAACAGGACCTGGAAGATGATATTAAAAAAACAGAAAAGGATACCAATGCGGGAGATATGGAACTGTTTGAGGTAAGGTATGATAATATTGATGAGGCAGGTGGGGGCTGGTCTATGACTTTCAGTTTTATGGAAAAAGACAGCCTGCTTTTTCTTTTTATGAGGTTGACCGATCCTGCATATATTGATTATGGCGAAAAAGTAGTAGACTACATGATAAGAAATATTAGTTTTGAAGAATAGAGTTTGCATTATGGATAATAAGCTGGAAGGACTTTCGGAAGCAAAAAGGCCGATAAAAATCGGGCTGGCGGGACTGGGCCAGATGGGGAGAGGACTGCTTTCCCAGATAATGGGCCTTGGAGGCATGGAAGTGGCAGCCGCTGCCGATAAAGATGTGAAAGCCGCTTTTAATACTTTCAAAAAACTTGGTATTACATCCCGGCAATATTATATTGCTGATCCTGGAGGCGGTACTGAAAAAAGAAAAAAAACGGTAGAAGGCATCAGCATGCCGGATTATCACATTTCTGATGCTGAAAAAAAGAAAATAGCTGCTGCTTCTGAAAATCATATCCTGGTTTACAGTGAAGATCTCCGGCTTCTTTTTGAATATGAGGGCATAGATGTCATAATAGATGCCACAGGCAATCCTGAAGCCGGGGCTTATATAGCCATAAACGCCCTTTCTTCAGGAAAGCACCTCATAACCCTGAATGTAGAGATGGATGTGACCATCGGCCCTTTTTTAAGGGATCTTTCCCGGAAATATGGTGTTATATACTCACTTTCAGCAGGAGATGAACCTCCTGCGGCCAAGGAACTCTATGATTTTGCCTATAACATCGGCATGGAAGTCGTCGCTGCAGGAAAGGGCAAGAACAATCCTCTGGACAGGTATGCTGATCCAGGCAGTCTTGCCGGCTATGCACGCGAAAAAGGTTCAAATCCCTATATGATGACCAGCTTTGTAGACGGTACCAAATCAATGGTGGAGATGGCATGCCTTTCCAATGCTACCGGCCTGGTGCCTGACTGCAGGGGGATGCATGCAGTAAGGGCAGACAGGAGCCGGCTCCTGGATGTGATGAGGCTTAAAACTCAGGGAGGCATACTGGAAAAAAGCGGTGTGGTAGAATTTGTCATAGGAGACCTGGCTCCTGGCGTATTCCTTGTATATACCACTAAAAACCCTATAATAAGAGAAGAATTAAAATACCTGCTAATGGGTGACGGCCCCAATTACCTGCTTTACAGGCCCTACCACCTTACCAGCCTGGAGACCCCCTTATCTGTAGCCAGGGCCTGCCTGGATGGGGAACCGACCATGACAGCAGCCGGAGACCTGGTCTCCGAGGTCATAACCGTGGCCAAAAAGGACCTTAAAGCCGGGGAAAAGATAGACAGGATAGGAGGGTATACCGTATACGGGCTTATAGATACCGTAGAAAAAGCCAGAAAAGAAAGACTCCTGCCCATAGGCCTGTGCGAGGGGGCAGTTTTAAAAAATTCAATGGAAAAAGACAGTCCTATAACATATAATGATGTGGACCTGTCCCGGGATTCCCTGATCCTAAAGATCAGGAAAACCCAGGACAGCATGGAAAAAGAAGGAAAGGCCTCAGGAGGCAGTTCCTGGAAAGGCTGCCGGGCTCCTCTGGCTGGAGATTAATAAGTTGAGTTCTGCATATATAAAAGGCATAAGCCTTTTTAAAATACTTTTGGTGATCTTTATTACTATCTTTTTTCTTCCGGTCATATCCTCATGCGGGTTCAGGACCCTGGAAAGGTTTGAAGAGACCAGGGAGATGATGGGGACCTATGTGACCATAATCATATATGCT
>CAYPXQ010000059.1:0-14063 GCA_964414685.1 uncultured Actinomycetota bacterium | reverse complement strand
GCCATCTTGTGTTGAATGCTTTAACTTTTACTATTCAGGTTAATGCGTTAATTATAATATTAGTAATAATACAATAATGTAAATAATTTAACAATATTTTATGAATAATAGTAGTAAAGGTTATTTTCATACTTAAGTAGTGTCAGTCCTTCTTCCTTATGGATGCTATATGCAGAGTCACTCCCGCTGCCACTGCTGCAAGGAGGATCCTTAGCCACAGCATTTCGACAGCAAAATAAATGGAAAGGCCTATGGTTATCCACAGTATGATTATGGCCCCTGTCTTAACCTTTATGGGAACGCCTTTGCCCTGCCTGTAATCCCTGATATACCTGCCAAAAAGCCTGTTCTCTATAAGCAGCCGGTAAAACCAGTCCGAGCTCCTGGCAAAAAGGGCAGCAGAAAGCAGCACAAATGGAGTGGTTGGAAGGATGGGTATAAAAATACCAATAAGACCCAGGCACAGGGAAAAGATGCCCAGGGTTATAAATAATATCCTGATCCAGCGGCATAAAGGTTTTTTTTCATCTTTATCGGTTTGTTTATTCATGATCATCATAAATTTTCCATCCGGCGCAGGCAGGGGTCATGTTACAAAAAGGCTCTTTGAAGAAAACAAGCCGTCAGTGGTAAGGTTGATCCCCAGCCTTTTAAGGGCTACTTCGTCTCCCGGGGTGGGTATATGGGTCATATGCATCTCGCAATCACGGAGCCTGCCCAGTTTTTCCATAGCCGCACCTGCAGCAGGATTATTGGCTGCGCTGATGGAAAGCGCTATTAGGGTCTCTTCCAGGTCCAGGCTTTCTGATTCACCCCCGTATATGCCTTTCTTAAGCCTTGATATCTGGTCGATTATAACCGGGGGCAGGAGATGTATCTCGTCAGGGATATTAGCAAGCATTTTTACCGAATTCAATACCAGGCTGGAAGCAGCATGAAGAAGCCTGGAATTCTTCCCTGTGGCCATGCGCGAATCATCAAGCTCCAGGGCGGCCCCGCAGAAAATGCCTTCATTTCCCTTGCCTGCCTTTTCAGCCCCGGCAGCCTGCCTGCGGGCGATATTTACTACTTTCCTGTCTTCGATCTTTACATCCAATCCTTCCATAAGCATCCTGGCACGTTCTACGGTTCCCCTGTTCTCCACCCCCAGAAGATACCCGGTATTATACCGGAAGTATCTTCGTATGAGTTCCTGCTTTGCGGCGTCCCTTACCACCCGGTCATCTATTATGCCGAACCCGGCCCGGTTTACTCCCATATCCGTAGGAGAATTATACATGACATGCTTCTTATTGCCCTGGGCAAGGATCCTGCCGATGATGAGCTTAAGTATGGGAAAACTCTCGACATCCCGGTTATAATTTACCGCTGTTTTCTTATAAGCGCTCAGGTGAAAGGGGTCTACCAGGTTAAAATCCTTTATATCAGCAGTAGCTGCCTCATAGGCTATATTTACCGGATGTTTAAGGGGGAGATTCCATATGGGGAATGTCTCGAATTTTGCATATCCAGAATCCAGGCCGTTTTTATGGTCATGATACAACTGTGAAAGACATGTAGACAGTTTACCGCTATTGGGCCCGGGTGCAGTGACTACTGCTATCTGCTTCTGCGTTTCTATATAATCATTGCTTCCAAAACCGCTTTCGCTGCAGACAGCATCAATATCAGCAGGATAACCATCAATGGGTTTATGGAGAAATACCCTTACTCCCCTTCTTTTTAATTTGCTTTGAAAGACCCTTGCTGATGGCTGTCCGCTAAACCTGGTTATAACTACCGCTGAGATGTCTAGCCCCCACTGCCTGAGATCGTCTATCAGTTTAAATGTAGCCGTATCATAGGTTATTCCGAAGTCTCCCCTGACCCTTCCGCTTTCTATATCTCCTGCATAAATGCAGAGTATTATGTCTATATCGTCCTTAAGGGACTGGAGCAGCCGGATCTTGACATTGGGGTCATACCCGGGAAGGACCCTGGAAGCGTGGTAGTCATAACAGAGCTTCCCCCCAAATTCCAGGTATAGCTTCCTGTCGAATTTGCCCACTCTTTCCAGTATGGCCTCGGTCTGTTCCTTCAGGTACCTGTCATTATCAAAACCTCGATTCTTGAACATAAATGCTATCCTTTTAATCCATTTTCCAATATTCCTGCCATTACTTCAAGGCTGTCAAGAAATACTACCAGGTCACCGGCAGAGAGGTCTGCCGACCTTGATCTCAGATATATCCCATCTTTCCGGAAATATACCTGAAGAGTATGAAAGCCTCTTCCCAGACAAGTTATTTCTCCCAGGGCGCGGGAAAATCTCCTGCACTTGAATATATCCCCTATATTATCATCTTGGCCGGTGTATAAATGAAATCCAAATTCCAGGTCCATCAGAGGATCCAGGGATACTTTCTCACAGACAAGAGGCGCCCTTTTGCTGACCACAGCCAATATTTTAAATTTTCCGGTCAAATATATGTTTAAAAGAGCGCCGTGTATGGCCCTGGGAGGGAAATACTCGACGATAATTTCCCTGTTTTTCCAGGTTCCTTTATACTGCCTTCCGAAATACCTGAATCCCTGCCTCTTTAGACCGGCATCCTCCATAAAACTGTCAAATATCCTCCCAGACCTCCTGAAGGAATAGATAATATATGAGGATATGGCAGCCAGGTATATCATGGAGGAGACCCCGGACAGCACAGCTGCCATGAGGTCTCTTGAGTCTTCCAGATACAGGGGAAACGGAACTGCATAGACAAATACAGCCGTAAGTATGATGATAAAGGGTATGGCAAGTATTAAAAGGAATATCCTTAATATCATTTTCTACCGGAACATATAGATTATTGCCTGAATATATATGATATATGGACTGATGCAGTTATCTCTATCTCATTGGGAGTGATGGGAACTGCAGAGACGCCGTCCAGGGATTCCTCAACTGCAGTTGTCCTTGCCGCAAGTGGTGCAGGTACGTATGTCTCGGATTCACTTATATAATATATTTCCACTATCTCTACATCCAGGGACTCTGCAATATCTTCAGCTTTATTGCGGCCGTCCTCTGCCGCCCTTTCAAGCGCCGTTTTTTTGGCCTGCCTTTCCAGCTCCTGGCTGAGGCCAAACCTCAACGAGGAGACATCATTGGCTCCGGCTTCAATAGCTTCCGCTATTATCTCACCAGTCATGTCTATTTCGAGGGTACTTACTTCCATTACGGTTGAAGCCCTGTAGCCATAGACTTCTGGCGGTTCGTTTTCCCGGCGGTAATTATACAGGGGGTCAAGATTGAAACTGACAGTCTGTATATCCAGGTCATCGATCTCCAGTTCTTCCAGGGCACTTATCACATCAGCTGTAGTCTGGCTGTTTTTATCCACCGCTTCCCCGCTGGTATCATCTTCAATAAATACAGCAATATTTATCATGGCCTTGTCCGGCACTACCTTGCTGCTTCCGTTTCCGGTCACGCTAAGCGTACTCTGGATCTGGTCCTGCCTATCGGAGGAACTGTAATATGGAGCTGCCGGATCTGCAAGGCAGCCTGTCATAAAAAGTACTATAAGCGCGGCCATCGCCGCAGTAACGGCTATCCTATTAATAATTCTTGGGTCCCGGGACATTTTTCCCTCCACAGTTTAATTGCCAGGTAAGTATATTATAAACAAATATCTGATTTTTATAAATTTCTCTTATTCGCCAGGTATTTTCCTGTACCTGTCTATAAAATATGCAGCCAGGATCAATCCCATATGCGAGAATGCCTGGGGAAAATTACCCAGGTATTCGCCGCTGTCCGGATCGATCTCTTCCGCTATAAGCATAGTCTTATCCAGGTACTTCCTGATATTATAATAATGCTTAAGGGCTTCATCAGTCTCTTCAACTGCAGCCAGTGCTGCCATCATCCAGAAAGTGCAGAGCATGAATGCGCCTTCCTTTCCTTCCAGGCTGTCATCTACCAGGTATCTGTACACAAAACTCTTTTTGTAGGAAAGCTCCCGGCAGGTACTCAGGATAATATCCTTTGTCCGTGCTTCATGCCGGTTTAAAAACTGCAGCAGTACAAATAAAAAATTGGTGGAATCCTGGTAGCCTGTATCCGGATGCTGGGTGAAGGAGTCCATCTTCTCATCATAACAGTTTTCCCAGATCCACTTTTTTATAGTCCTTTCCAGCCTGCTCCACTGCTTTTTTTTATTTCCATCGATATCCAGCACCCTGGACATCCTGAGAGCCCTGTTTACACCCACCCAGGCCATGACTTTGCTGTAGGTAAAATGCTCTCTTCCGGACCTCATCTCCCATATGCCCTCATCTTTATGAAGCCATACATCCTCAATATAGCCTACCAGGCTTACCACTATCCTGCGCGCCTTATCCGAAAGCACCAGGCCTCCCCTTCTCCACATGAAATAATATGAATCAATAAGCGAGCCATAGACATCAAGCTGGAACTGGTCATAGGCTGCATTTCCTATCCTTACGGGTGATGATCCCCTGAATCCTTCCATATGCGTCAATTCCTGTTCGCTGGGGACCTTTTTGCCTTTTATGGTATACATAAGGTGCACTGCACCTCCGCATTCCCTGCATTCTTCTGCGATATTTTCGATAAAATCAAAAAACCTTATCAATTCATCCCTGAACCCCATTATATGAAAGGCATAAAGCGTAAAGGTGGCATCTCTTATCCAGGCGTATCTGTAATCCCAGTTCCTCTTTCCTCCGATCTCTTCCGGAAGTGATGTCGTGGGGGCAGCGACAATGGCTCCGGTAGGATAATACTGCATGAGTTTAAGGGTTATTGCAGACCGTACCATCTGATCCCTGCAGAATCCGATGAATTTCCCCTGGCTCAGCCATTTCTTCCAGAATTCTTTGGTCCTTTTCTCGAAGTCGTCACCGTGGGCACACCCTGACTTTTCCAGATCAAGTTCAAGGACTATTTCTTTTTCCTGGCCTTCTTCTAACGGGATATCTATTATATATCCCTTTCCCTGTTTACTGACCTTTGCCTGCCCGGGAAGGTTGAGCCTTATCTCCCCCTTGTCAAATACAGCATATAGGGTATTCTTGCCCTGCTTCATATCTATGCTTTTTTTCCCATAGTCAGGTCTGGGATCAAAATAGAAGGAAACAACCGGACTTCCTTTCAACCCTACTATTTTCCTTATCAGGAAATGATTAACACAAAGTTCATGCTGGTGAGGCACCATAAAATCCCTGACAATAAAATCATGGTCCTTCCCCCTGCATATATGCTCTACTATGGCAGTATCCTTTATATAGCGTGTCTCTATATCTACATCTTCATTTTTTATGGAAAAAGACCCTCCATCCCCGTCCAGCAGCCGGGCAAAAATACTGGGTGAGTCAAAATGTGGATAGCAAAGCCAGTCGATAGATCCTTTTTTTGATACCAGGGCAGCCGTATGCAGGTTTCCTATCAAGAGATAATCCTGTATTCTATTCATGATATACCCTTATAATGTCCTTGTCTGTAAAAATATTTCCGGTATCAATATCCAGTTCTTCGCATAACTCGCCCGGTATCCTGATATCCGCCAGGTACAGGACACCGGTATTAATCTGTCCTGCTGTTACTGTGATCATGGAAAAAATACCTTTACTTATTATAAACATTAAAGGCAGAATATTAGAAGAAGATATTATTTTAGAGTGTTATGAGTTAAGAATCAAATACTTTTAATTTGCAAAACAGCAGCGAGACTCATCTTAGATTGAAATAAAATAATCAAATTGACTTATCTGGCTAAAATCATTCTTTCATTTTTGCTGAGTTCATCTGTCCTCTCTTCAAAATATCTATATACTTCATCCAGCTCTTCCCAGAAAAGTGCTTCAGCAAGATAAGCCATATTTTCCAGTTCATTTAATTCCGAAATATCAGCGCTTTGTGTGTATTTTTCAAAAAATAGGACTCGGTAATTTATGGCCTTTACCGCTGCATCATAAGCTTTAAAAGCTGCTTCTGGAGGTGTCAGTGATTCAATGTCATGTTTAAAGTCTAAATAGTATTCTGAAAGGATAGCAGCATACTCTATTTTTTTCTCCAGACTTATATCATTCCGGTTAAAAGACTCAAGAGCCTGGGAGGATCTATCAATATGTTCTCCCCATATGCTAAACAGGGCCTCATTAAATGATTTAAAATCTTCTATCTCTTTTACCAGGGCATCAGCTGACCCTGGACTGGCCTGTCTTTCCGTATTGGAATAAGTTACCAGCTTTTCACCGTCAAAACCTTCATTACCGACATAAGATTTACTTGCATCCTGTGAGCAGCTGCAGGCAAGAAAAAGCAGTGTCAAAGATAATGCAAATATTATTAAATGTGTTTTTCTCATATTATTCTATTTGTTCTAACAATATTAGAATTATATTCTTTGCCAGAACTTTATGTAACATGAAAAAGTATAGAATCTAACAGGAAATATTGCCGGTAAACATACTGGCCAAAATGGGAGGGGACAATACAATAGAGACGCTAAATCACTTCTCTATCTCATACCCGGCTTCTACCCAGGCAGAGCACTCTCCATCTGATATGTAAACATCCTTGAATCCTGCATCTAGCAATTTTTCAGCACGGAATACTGATACTGACATACAATTAAAATACACAAGATCTTTATCTTCAGTATCTAGACCAGATATAGACCCATCCAGAGAACCGTCAAATCAATGGAACTTGCAAACAGTCCGGAAGAATATTTTTTATTTCAATATTATTCCAGGATAATCTATTGGACAATATTGATGATCATAATAATCCCAGTAACCAGATTGGTTATTGCAAAGATCTAAAGCCGGCAGGAACCTCCATTATTTTTTGATCAAACCATTATAAAAATGTCTATTTCCTGATAAGGTTTTTACCTGTGGCTGCTGACCTATCCTGGTTGCCGTTTCTACTTTCCTCAACTATGCTTTTACCTTTAAATAATCCGCCTTTTTCAATTGTCAAAAGCGATTTTTCATTTACCAGATCTCCTACAAACTTGCCGGTTGATTTAATATCTACCTGACCCGATGCATTCATTACACCTTCAAAATACCCTGACACCACTGCATTTTCGGTTTCTATGTTAGCCTTGACTGTGGAGCCACGGTTAATGTTTACGGTCCCACCTGATTTTATATCACCTTTAACTTCACCATCTATTGAAATAGAACCGGCAAAACTTATCTTTCCTTCTATTTTTGCCTCTTTTGGGATTATAGTAATATTCTCTGCTGCCATTTTTTTACCTTTCCATTAATATTCTTATTACTTTCCTATTCCCATAAAACTGGCCAGACCCCTTATGGCTATCTCAGTACTGCTGATGTAGTAAAACTTTTTAGATCATGTTTGTAGGTGATAAAATATACAGGACAAGCATTACTATAAATACAACCATAAATATGGTAAATAGGATCTTTTCTGCTGTATTTTTGAATTCAGCAATTCTATTTGTCTTTACCGGTACCGATGTATTGATTTAATAACTCCTTTTGCCTTGAATTTTTTATGGATTTACCCAAACTGTTATCTTCCTTCTTATCTCCACTGGTTGATCCCACATGGGATCCTGCCTGTGGGTATACCCTGATGGCACTTCACTGTAAGGCTCATCTATATAGATTATATTCTCAAATCCCATATGTGCCAGTATATGGTTGGCAAGGTCCCAGGGCATAAGGGCTACCATCGGCATCATGGGTATCTTATCTTCCGGAATAGGCGCCTGCCGGGTCGGTTCCTGCCCGTAATGGTACTCTCTTACCAGAATATCCTCCGGTTCGGTATAACGGTTTGGGAGCACATAATCTCCGCTATCAGTATCAATAGTCACCTCTACATCTATAAGGTCATCCCCGGGCCTTATAAAGTCTTCTACTGGAAGGTCTTTTGTGGCTTCTTTCATAAACAGATTCCATATCATAGCAGGATGGGCTCCGCCGGCAACCCTCATATCATGCAAGGTTCCTATCCTTATGTTTTCCTCCGGATATCCCATCCAGACACAGGCAGAAAGATTGGGTGTAAAACCTGTAAACCAGGCATTTTCTGCCTTCTGGGTGGTACCCGTCTTTCCGGCGCAGGGCCGATCCTCAAGATATGCCCGGGTACCGGTTCCCCTCTTCATGGCTTGCTGTAGTATCTCTATTATCCGGTAGGCATTTATGGGAGAGATAACCGGTACCCCAACAGGTTCATATTCCTCCAGGATTTCTCCGTCTCTGTCAATCACTTTTAGTATGGCCGTAGGTGTGTTCCTCCTGCCGTAATTGGCAATGGTTGAAAATGCGTTGCAGACCTCCAGGGGGGATACTCCGATGGTCAGTCCTCCCAGCCCGATAGCAGGATATGCTTCCAGGGGAGTCTCTATACCCATATTCATGGCAGTCCTTGCCACCTCTTCTGCCCCTACTTTCATTATGAGCTGGGAGTAGACCACATTTACAGACTTTACTGTTGCTTCATATACAGACATCTCATTTAAATTGTAGGTCTGGTTTCCATAATTATCCACTTCCCAGGGCTCACTGCCGTATATTTCAAATTCAAGGGGGCCATTAGGGTTAAAGGATATATTGGGGCTTATGCCCTGATCAAGGGCAGCTGCAAGGGCAAACACCTTAAATGTGGAGCCGGGCTGGCGCTTTCCCTGGGTGGCAAGATTAAATTTTAAGTCCGAAAAGTCCTTTCCGCCTACCAGGGCTTTTATATATCCGGTTTTAGGGTCCATAGCAACCAGGGCTGCTGAAGGATCTTGAGGATCCGGAAGTATCTTTTTTATGGCATCTTCTGCATAAACTTGCATCTGAGGGTCAAGGGTAGTATATATTTTTAGACCGCCTTCAAATACCTTCTCTACTCCATATTTCGATATGAGCTGCTGCTTTACATGCTCTATAAAGTATAGGGCAAATCTGTTTTCCGACGCTTCCGGGGACCGCCGGGTGACTATTGGTTCCCTTACAGCACTGTTATACTGCCCGTTATCTATATACCCCAGGCGGAACATGTTATACAGTACCAGGTTCCTTCTTTCAAAAGCCGCTTTTTCATCTATATACGGGGAATGAAGGTATGACTGCAAAAGCCCTGCAATCATGGCGCACTCAGGAAGGTCAAGGTCCTTTACCTCTTTTCCGAAATATACCCTGGCTGCCGTCTGTACACCATAGGCACCTTCACCAAAATACATAGTATTTAGATACATCTCCAGTATCTCTTGTTTGGTGTATTTTTCTTCCAGCTGGTAGGCAAGGATGATCTCTTTTATCTTCCTGTCATAGGTAATGTCATATTTTTCTTCCGGTATATATACATTTTTTATGTATCCCTGAGTTATGGTAGTAGCACCTTGCTCTATCTCTCCAGAGGTTATATTTATTATGGCAGAACGGATAATACCTTCCGGGTCATAGCCCTGATGCTCATAGAACCTTTCATCTTCAATAGCTATTACTGCATTTACAAGATCCCTGGGGATCTCATCTATTGATACCAGCTCCCGGTTCTCCTCATCATGCAATGTAGCGATGAATGTTCCGTCTGCTGCATATATACTAGAGGTAAGGGCCAGTTTACCGGGACTGAATTCTTCTATTTGGGGAAGGGCGGCCATAAACTGGTTTACGGTCATAAGTATAAACCCCAGAAACCCGGCTAATGAAAAAAAAGCAAATAAAGAAGTAAATACAGTAAAGGAAATAAATACTGTAAATACTCTCAGGGGTATCTTGCCGTTTTTTTTATGTTTTTTTCTTAAGCCTGACAATCTATTAAAAGTCCTTTTAAAAACGAAACAACTAAATTATATTTTTTTTAAATCAATCCAGTAACACCGAAAAGAATAGTCTTTGGCAGTAAGAAATACGGGTTTTTTACTAGCAGGATTGGGGGGATTAAGTACAGGTCATGTGCTGTGTACTTACCAGCTTTGCATTGCTGGGTCCAAGAATTGCAATATTGGTCTGGTGGCTCATAAACCCGGATCTCTTTAGCTCTGCATTTAATAACTGGATATTGCCTCTCTTATTTGCAATTTTTGCACCATTTACCATGATATTTTTTCTGATAGCCTGGTTTTTGGGAGCTGGAGTAAGCGGATTTGAATGGCTGCTTATAGCTCTGGGTATAATAATTGACCTGTCAACATATACCGGTGGCGGATATGGAAACAGAAGCAGGCTTGGATTATAATTGGGGCACAAGTCAGCGAAATTGAAGAGATGAAACTTCTCATTAAGGATCTTGAGAGAAATGAATAGAAAAAAGGTTTTTCAGGTTAAAAATAAATCATTGTTATTATCAGATTAATTGCCTATTAATAGAAAAAGTCCATATATAACTGTTCCATATTTATAAATCTTGATATTTGCAGTTTTTACTGGGATAACCCTGAGTCAACCATTCCATAAGAAGTGTCTGCATTAGGTTCTGCTCCTACCTGGGCATCAAGACCATTTTCTTCTATTACGATCATATTTGCGCTGCCAAAAGCCCCGCCAATTTCAATAGTGTGTCCTTTTGATGTTAATTCAGCTATGGTGTCCCCGGGAAAGCCATTGTCCATACGTAAAATATTACTTACCCCATAAGGATATGTTCCTGCAGGAAAAGCAGTTGTTGCAAATCTTGGGCTGCTTACAGCTTCCTGGGCAGTAAGTCCAAATTCTATTATATGAAAGAACTGCTGGAGCTGGCCCTGGGGCTGGTTATCAACTCCTGTATTACCTCCCAGAATATAAGGTTTTCCATTCTTTAACACCATATATGGACAGGATGTATGCCTTACTTTATAACCGGGTGTAAGCTGATTGGGATTTTCCTCTTCAAGTGAGATCATCCGCATCCTGTTATTTATATGTATACCGGTATCACCGATCACCAGAAACTGGGCGCCAAGGCTGGTAGTGACTGCAGCTGCATTTCCATATTTATCGGTTAGATGAAAAGTTGTGGTATTATTTGATTCTGCACTATTGTCTGCTAGACCGTCAGCAATAGGCCATTCCATGGCACTTTCCATATCTATGCGGTCACGCTGCATAATTGCATATTCATCAGATAATAGTTCATCTAAGGGTATATTGGTAAGCTCCGGATCACCTATATGGTAATATCTATCTGAAAAAGCCAATTTTAGAGCCTCTACCTGCAGGTGTATGGCATCAGGATCAAACCGGTCATATTGTGAGAAATCAAAACCTTTTAATATATTTAGAGCCAGCAGCATGGTTATACCCTGACTGTTGGGAGGGTTTTCAAACACTTCAATCTCATTGTTGTAATCAACTGATATAGATTCCACGATCTCTGCCTGAAAACTTTTGAAATCTTCAATGGTCAGGTACCCATTCTCATTATCAGAAAACTCTACAATAGCTTCTGCAAGAGGGCCCCGGTAATAGTAATCCCTGGCAGCCTGGATTGCTTTACTTCGCCCCTGATCTACCATACTATCATAAGCTTCGATCAGGGCTTCAAATGTATCGGCAATATCGTTTTGGTATACGGTATCACCCTGGCGGAGAAGTCTGCCGTTATCCATATAGATACTTGCTGTGTCAGGTCTTTTTGAAATAAATTGAGCCTGCCTGTCCAGCCAGCGTTCCATGGCGCTGCTTGCGGGATATCCTTGCCTGGCAATATTTATAGCAGGAGCAAGGATCTCGCCAAGATCCATGGTCCCATAGGCATCAAGCCATAACATCCAGCCGTCCCATGCCCCCGGGACAATGGATTTGTGCATACCCTCGGAGCCAGCCCGGGCAGAATAGTCTTCAACAGTGGCCTTGCTTCCAACCGGTCCCACCCCATCAAGGCTGGTCACTTCCCCGGCCTCTGAATCGTAATATAGAGCCCAGGTCCCGCCCCCCAGTACATGTGAGAAATAGGGTTCTACAATGCTCAGGGCAGCTGCAACTGCAATAGCTGCATCTGCTGCTGTACCTCCTGCATCGAGTATCTCCATACCGGCTTCCGTGGCAAGCCTGTGAGATGATACTACTGTTTCAACATTATGTGCAATGATCTTTTTTTCATCAGTATCTGTGACTGCTTCAATATCTTCTCTGCCATTTTCCTGTTCAGCTGTCCCATTTTTTGATTCTATTTCTTGAGAAACATTTTCTTCCAATTCTTCAGCAGGGTATTCATCTTTTTCAGATATATCGGCTGTATTGCATCCGGCAGCCGTGAATCCTAAAACTACAATTATGGTGATAGTAAAGATAAAAATAAGCCTGTTATTCATTTTCAGCTCCAAATCTTTATTATTAATATTATTAAAAACATAGTTTCCCCTATAAATAAGATTCTATATTTTTTTGACTTACCATACTTCGGACATTAATATAGTTTTTACCTGTACAAAAGTTGGGAGCCGGTCTTCCGTATGGCATATATAGGTAGAGACTTTTCATTAATACGGGCATATCTTGCAGGGATTTGCGATAGGAAACTTTAGGACAACTGTATTCTAATAATTGGGGGTCTTATTAATTTTATATATTTAAGTAAAATCATCACATATTATAAAAATCATGGAAGGCTGTATTCAATCAACTCATACACACCGCTGGCCTCAAATCCAATTGATACCGACTCTTCTTCTGGAGTATCTATTTTATCTAAATCAACGCCTAAGGTCCTTTTTACAAGCCCGACACCCTCTACATACCATTCACTGCCCGAACTATAATCAACAATAAGGGGTAGGGAGTCTCCGTCATTCGTTTCCATGGAGGCATCCACTTCCAGGTCGTAATCCACCCTTACCGCTTCAAATGTTCCGGCGGGAACAGTTACCGTTTCAACAGCTGCTGCCGTCCTTTTATAAGTTAGGGCTCTATGCAATTCACCCTCTCCCTTCCCATCTGAAGAGATTAAATTACATGTCTGTATCCAGGTATCCCCCACAGATATTGAGGCAGGTATGGTTATCCCGTCTCCATCCGATGTGGTATCAACAGTATCTGAATCTGTAATCATAATACCTGCAAATGTATTGATAAGACCTTCCGGCAGGCATACCCAATCATAGTTATGGGTTATATGTGCTGCTAAATCCTGGACTACTTCCTCTTTAAAGCCATCCTCGAATACATCTGTAATTGTATGGGTCTGTGTCCCCGAAACTGTGCCGGTAATCTGATATGTATATGTTGCTCCGGAAACCACAGGGTAATACGGATTGCCGCAGGGGCCACTGAGTATTATATCCAGGCCGGGGGTCTTCAAATCAGATCCATCTTTTCCTTCTGCAGCATCAGTGCTTCCACCGTCATTATCTCCTGTGCCAGAACCTGCGGGTGGAGTATCCATAGCAGCTCCGGTACATACAATATTTCCGGGACCACTTTCGGTACCTCCTTCATAAACAGCTGTTACAAAGAAACAATAATCATTATTTCCTATTGTATATTCGCAGTTTGTGTCAGTGGTTCTTTCTATCTCTTCTGCACTTTCATGCAACAGGTCTTTGTCTGTCTCTCCCACATTTTCAGGTCCTATGTTCTGGACCAGCCCATCATCGATTTTATAGGCCATATACTGGATAACCTTGCTCGTTTTGTATGGCTCGTCCCAGCTAAGATTAATGATTCTATCTGCTCCGCTTCCCCTAAGTCCTGCAATTTGTAGATTCTGCGGCGGGGGATATTCAGCATCACCGGCTTCTGCAGCCTTGCCGCAGGAAGTAACTACAAAAAGAAGGCTTGATATGAGTAGAATAAGAGCAAATTTAGTAAAAAAGCTCTTATGCCAGGCTGTTATATTTTTTCTTTTTTCCATTTTAAATAGTTCCTTTTATCGTTCTATATCGCTTTTAAGCATAAATAATATGATTTTAATCTTAACGTACTACATTCAAGGTAAGTGCCTTTACCACTTGTGGCTGTCAAGACAGAGTTTTTTCAGGCTAAACAGCCACTGTGGCATTATTTAAGATAATTATTAATAAAGGATCTTTTTAAAATTAAACCTCTATCTCTATCTCCACTCTTCTGTTTAACCTGCCGGCCTCCTCGCGGAAGTTTCCTTCAGC